>NZ_JBHWIE010000094.1:0-25822 GCF_042732085.1 Actinosynnema sp. NPDC059797 | reverse complement strand
ACTGATCGTGCTGGCCTACACCACCCTCGGCGGCCTGTCCGCGGCCATCTACAACGAGGTGCTCCAGTTCTTCGTCATCATCGCCGCGCTGCTCCCGCTGACCATCGTCGGCCTGCACAAGGTCGGCGGCTGGGACGGCCTGGTCGAGCGCGTGAAGGCCGGCCCCGGCGGCGCCGAACAGCTGTCATCGTGGCCCGCGACCGACCTGACCGGCATCGAGAACCCGGTGCTCAGCGTCATCGGCATCGTGTTCGGCCTGGGCTTCGTGCTCTCGTTCGGCTACTGGACGACGAACTTCGCCGAGGTGCAGCGCGCGCTGTCGGCCAAGAGCATGTCGGCCGCCCGGCGCACGCCCATCATCGGCGCGTACCCCAAGGTCCTGATCCCGTTCGTGATCGTCATCCCCGGCATCATCGCGGCCCTGGTCGTGCCGGAGCTCCAGGCGCTCAAGGCGGGCGGCGACAGCCAGGGCGTGGTCTACAACAACGCCCTGCCCGCGCTGATGGAGCAGCTGCTGCCCAACGGCATGCTCGGCATCGCGATCACGGGCCTGCTGGCGTCGTTCATGGCCGGCGTGGCGGCGAACGTGTCCTCGTTCAACACCGTGTTCACGTACGACCTGTGGCAGGACTACGTCAAGAAGGACCGCCCGGACGAGTACTACCTGCGGATCGGTCGCCTGGCCACGGTCGGCGGCACGGTCATCGCCATCGGCACGGCGTTCCTGGCCGCCGGCTACGGCAACATCATGGACTACATCCAGGCGCTGTTCTCGTTCTTCAACGCGCCGCTGTTCGCCACGTTCATCCTGGCCATGTTCTGGAAGCGGATGTCGGCGGCGGCGGGCTGGATCGGCCTGGTCGCGGGCACGCTCGCGGCGGTGCTGGTGTTCGTCCTCGCCGAGACCGGCGTGCTGAACCTGCCGGGCCAGGGCGCGAGCTTCGTCGGCGCCGGCGCGGCGTTCGTGGTGGACATCGTGGTGAGCGTGGCGGTCACGATGGTGACCAAACCGGTGCCCGAGGAGCGGCTGCGCGGGCTGGTCTACAGCCTCACGCCCAAGGAGGACCGCAAGCACTCCACCACCGGCGACGACGCCGGGTGGTACCGCTCGCCGGCGCTGCTGGGCGCGGGCGTGCTGGCCCTGACCGTCGTGCTCAACATCGTCTTCGCCTGACCGGGGCTGGAGGGAGGAGGTCACCGTGGCGCACAAGGCCGGACTGTTCGACCTGCGATTGGTGATCGCAATGCTCTTCGCGATCTACGGCGCGGTGGTGCTGGTGGTCGGACTCGGCTTCACCGACGAGTCCGACCTCGCCAGGGCCGACGGGCTCAACATCAACCTCTGGTCGGGGGTCGGGATGCTCGCCCTCGCCGCGGCGTTCGCGGCGTGGGCGTTCCTGAGGCCCGTCATCGTGCCGGACGAGGAGCCGGCGGGGGAGGGTCAGCGCCGGGGGTAGACCGGGTTGAACGCCTCGACCGTCCAGGCGTCGAACCGACGGATGGCGCTTCGGATGCGGTTGCGCACTCGATGTTCCTTTCGTTGGGTTCACCGGGTACAGCGCGATGACCTTCTGAATCGTTCCCGAAGGGTGTCGTGAGGACGGACACAGGGTTCTCGCCACGCACGTCGCACGCGGGAGCTACCGTGCACGTCGTGACCCGTCTGGTGGCCGTCCTGAGCGCGTTCCTCCTGCTGGCCGGCTGTGCCGGGCCGGACCTGGCGAAGCGGAACTTCCCGCGCAGCACCATCGCGGCCGAGGCCGGGAACGCCACCGCCACCTCGGGCGCGATCCCGACCAGGGTGCCCGCGGGCAAGCCCGTCGACCCGGCGTTCGCGCCCGACAAGCTGCGGCTGGTCGACCCGTGCGCGCTGCTCACCCAGGACCTGCTCGGCCGGCTCGGCAAGCCCGGCGCGGAGTCCCGCAGCGGGTTCAGCCGGTGCTCCAACTTCATGGAGGACGGCTCCGGCAAGGACCTCGGCGTCACCGTGGAGCTGGGCCAGACCATGACCGTCGAGCTGGAGGACGCCGACAAGCAGCTCGCCGGGCTGCGCAGCCACGAGCAGGTGCTGGAGAACAGCGCGTGCTTCGTGTCGGTCATCACCCAGGACGAGCCGGGCCTGGGCATCACCGTCCAGATCGGCTACGAGGACGGCGACGCGTGCGCGCTGGGCCGCCAGGTCATGGAGTCGGTGGTCGAGCAGGTCAAGGGGCGCAAGGGCGTGATCACCCCGGCGCAGGGCTCGCTGGTCGCCCTCGACCCGTGCGCGCTGCCGGACGAGGCGTCGATCCAGGCGGCGATCGGCCGCGGCGGTCACCGCGTGTTCCCGTACGGGCTGCACAACTGCTCGTGGACGGGCCCGGACCGCGAGATCACGCTGGACCTGCGCCGCACGTTCGTGCCCGCGGACCGGGAGTTCGACGACGAGCAGACCGAGGTGGACCTCGGCGACGGGGTCAAGGGCTACCAGGTCGCGGCCACCACGGCGTTCCCGTCGTGCGAGGTGCTGTGGGTGCAGCGGACCGAGCAGGACCGCGAGGGCGAGGTGGTCAAGGTGAAGGCGGCCGGGCCGGAGGAGTCGGAGTTCGACCGGTGCGCCGCCGCGGTCGCCTTCGCCAAGGTGCTGCTGGGGAAGATCCCCAGGGCCTGAGCCGGGGGTGCGCGAAAGGGCGCGGAGGTGGAGCGGGGCTTGCCGGGGGCTGACATCACGAGCAGTTGCCCGTTACTGTTCGGTAACACGTAGGTCGTCGCCTGGAGGTCCCGATGACGCAGACCGCTTCCACCACGTCCGCGCGGGCCGACGACGAGCGCAACCGGTTCGCCTCGCTCGACCCCCGCACCGGCGAGGTCGTCGGCCACCACCCGGTCGCCGGCGAGGACGAGGTGCGCGAGGCGGTGCGGCTGGCGCGCGACGCGGCCGGGTTCTGGGCCGACCTGGGCTTCGACGGCCGCCGCGCCCGGCTCGACGCGTGGCGGAAGCTGCTGGTCAAACGGCTGGACGAGGCCCAACAGCTGATCAGCGCCGAAACCGGCAAGTCCGCCGACGACGCGCGCACCGAGCTGGCCCTGGTCATCGATCACCTGCACTGGGCCGCCAAGCGCGCCGCCAAGGTGCTGGGCAGGCGCAAGGTCTCGCCGGGCCTGCTCATGTACAACCACTCGGCGACCCTGGAGTACCGGCCGCTCGGCGTGGTCGGCGTGATCGGGCCGTGGAACTACCCGGCGTTCACCCCCATGGGCTCCATCGCCTACGCGCTGGCCGCCGGCAACGCCGTGGTGTTCAAGCCCTCCGAGTTCACCCCCGGCGTGGGCGTGTTCCTGGCCTCCTCCTTCGCCGAGGTGGTACCCGAGTTCCCGGTGTTCCAGGTGGTCACGGGCTTCGGGGACACCGGCGCGGCCCTGTGCCGGTCCGGCGTGGACAAGGTCGCGTTCACCGGCTCGACGCCCACCGGGAAGAAGGTCATGGCCGAGTGCGCCGCGTCGCTGACGCCGGTGCTGGTGGAGTGCGGCGGCAAGGACCCGCTGATCGTGGCCGAGGACGCCGACGTGCGGGCCGCGGCCGAGGGCGCGGTGTGGGGCGGCATCTTCAACTCCGGGCAGACGTGCGCGGGCGTGGAGCGGGTCTACGTCGCGGACGCCGTGTACGACGAGTTCATCGCGCTGGTGACGGAGAAGGCCGGGAAGCTGCGGCCCGGCGGCGAGCCCACCGCGGACTTCGGGCCGATCACCATGCCCAAGCAGGTGGACGTCATCCAGTCGCACGTCGCGGACGCGCTGGAGCGCGGCGGGCGGGCGGTCGTGGGCGGCCTGGAGTCGATCCGGCCCCCGTACGTGGAGCCCGTGGTGCTGGTGGACGTGCCGGAGGACTCCACGGCCGTCACCGAGGAGACGTTCGGGCCGACCCTGGTGGTCAACCGGGTCGCGAACGCCGACGAGGCCGTGCGGCGCGCCAACGCCCTGTCCTACGGGCTGGGTGCCACGGTGTTCTCCCGCAACCGGGGCGAGGAGCTGGCGGCGCGGCTGCGCTGCGGCATGGTGTCGATCAACTCGGTGCTGGCCTACGCGTCGGTGCCCGGCCTGCCGTTCGGCGGGGTCGGTGACTCCGGGTTCGGCCGCATCCACGGCGAGGACGGCCTGCGCGAGTTCACCTACGCCCACTCCGTGGCCCGCAAGCGGTTCGGCGCCCTGCTCAACCCGATGACCTACGACCGGGGGTCGCGGACCATCAGGCACGTGCTCAGGCTGGTGCGCCTGCTCCACGGCCGCTGATCCCCCGGCTTTCCGCCACCAGTCCGGCGGGGTAGGAATGGGTGACCGGCGACGAGGAGGTCACCCATCGTGAAGAAGATCATCAACGATCCGTCGACCGTGGTGGTGGACGCGCTGCGCGGCCTGGCGCTCGCGCACGCCGACCTGCTGGACGTCCGGTACGACCCCGCCGTGGTGGTGCGCGCGGACGCCCCGGTGCCGCGCAAGGTCGCGGTGATCTCCGGCGGCGGGTCCGGGCACGAGCCGCTGCACGCCGGGTTCGTCGGGCGGGGGATGCTCGACGCGGCGTGCCCCGGCGCGGTGTTCACCTCGCCGACGCCCGACCAGGTCGCCGCGGCCGTGTCCCGCACCGACGGCGGCGCGGGGGCGCTGCTGGTCGTCAAGAACTACACCGGCGACGTCCTGAACTTCGAGACCGCCGCCGAGCTGGCCGCCGCCGACGGCGTGGACGTGCGCACGGTCGTCATCGACGACGACGTGGCGGTGCAGGACTCGCTCTACACGGCGGGCAGGCGCGGCGTCGGCGGGACCGTGCTGCTGGAGAAGCTCGTCGGCGCGGCGGCCGAGCGCGGCGTGGACCTCGACGGGTGCGAGGCGCTGGCGCGGCGGGTGGTCGGGCAGGTGCGGTCGATGGGGCTGGCGCTGACCCCGTGCACGGTGCCGCACGCGGGCGAGCCGTCGTTCACGCTGGGCGACGACGAGATGGAGCTGGGCATCGGCATCCACGGCGAGCCGGGGCGGCGGCGGGTGCCCGTGGGGACCGCCGACGAGCTGGTGGCGGCGCTGCTGGAGCCGGTCCTGGCCGACCTGCCGTTCTCCGCGGGCGACCGGGTGCTGCTGTTCACCAACTCGATGGGCGGCACGCCGCTGGTCGAGCTGTACCTGGCGCACGGCATCGCCGAGCGGCTGCTGGCCGAGCGGGGCATCGTGGTGGAGCGGAGGCTGGTCGGCCCTTACGTCACCAGCCTGGAGATGCAGGGCATGTCGCTGACGCTGCTCAAGGTCGACGACGAGCTGCTGGAGCTGTGGGACGCGCCCGTCCGCACGGCGGCCCTGAGGTGGGGGATCTGATGGCGTGCACGGCGGAGTCGGTGGCGGCGGCGTTGCGGTCGGCGGCGGAGGCGGTGGCCGCGCACCGCGACGAGCTGGTGCGGCTGGACCGCGAGATCGGCGACGGCGACCACGGCGAGAACCTCAAGCGCGGGTTCGACGCGCTGGTGTCCAAGTTGGACGCCGAGGTGCCCGCGTCGCCGAGCGCGGTGCTGCGCCTGGCCGCGACGACGTTGATCTCCACGGTCGGCGGCGCGGCCGGGCCGCTGTACGGGACGGCGTTCCTGCGGGCGTCGACGGCGGTCGGCGACGTGGCGGTGCTGGACGCGTCGGCGGTGGCGGCGGCGCTCCGGTCGGCGCTGGACGGCGTGGTGGCGCGCGGGAAGGCCGAGGTGGGCGACAAGACGATGGTGGACGCCCTGACGCCCGCCGTGGCCGTCGCGGAGTCGGTGGCGGCGACCGGCGGCGGGGTGGCCGGGGTGCTGGAGGCGGCGGCCGAGGCGGCGTCGCAGGGCGCGGCGTCCACGGTGCCGCTGGTGGCGCGCAAGGGGCGGGCCTCGTACCTGGGTGAGCGCAGCGCGGGGCACCTGGACCCCGGCGCGCGGTCGACGGTGCTGCTGCTGCGGGCGTTGGCCGGTGCTGCCCGGTGATCGGCCTGGTGGTGGTGTCGCACAGCGAGCGGCTGGCGGCCGGGGTGGCGGAGCTGGCGGGGCAGATGGCGCCGTCGGTGGCGATCGCGGCGTGCGGCGGCGACGGGTCCGGCGGGCTCGGGACCGACTACGCGGCGGTGGTCGAAGCCCTGGCGGCGGCCGACTCCGGTGACGGGGTGGTGGTGCTGTTCGACCTGGGCAGCGCGCGGATGGTCGCGGACATGGCGGCGGAGGAGGCGTCGGCGGCGGAGGCGGCCGGGCCGGTGCTGGTGGTGGACGCGCCGCTGGTGGAGGGCGCGGTGGCGGCGGCGGTGCGGGCGCAGGGCGGCGCGTCGTTGGCCGAGGTGGCGGCCGCGGCGGCGGAGGCGGGCGCCGGTTTCGCTCCTGCCGGTGCCGGTGCCGGTGCCGGTGCCGGGGTTGGGGTTGGGGTTGGGGTTGGTGCCGGCGCCGAGCCGGGTGGCTTCGAGGCCGCTGCCGGACCGGGTGTCCCGGGGGCCGGTGCAGATGCCGTTCCTGATCCGTCCGTCGCGGCCACGGCAGCCCTGGGCGTCGCACCGGCCGTGCCCGCCGACGCGGCGGACGCGGTGGGCACCGGGCCCGGCTCCCCGTCCGAGGTGCCTCCCGGCGCACCCGTCCGGGCCGAGGTGCGCCTCCTCAACGAGGTCGGCCTGCACGCGCGGCCCGCAGCCCTGGTCGTGCGCGCCCTGGACCCGCTCGACGCCTCCGTCACGGTGCGGTTCGGCTCGGCGGAGGTGGACGCCAAGAGCGTGTTGGCCCTGATGGGGCTGGGTGCACCCGGCGGTGCGACGGTCGAGGTCGTCGCGCGCGGCGCGGACGCGGCGGAGGCCGTGCGGCGGGTGCGGGAGCTGGCGGAGCGGCGCTTCGACGAGTGAGTTCGCGGGACGCCGCTGGACCGATCACTTGCTCGATACCGATGGTGAAGCTCACGCGAACGGTGCGTGACCAGCGTGGGATAGTCGCGACAAGTTACCGTCTGGTAGCCACTCCGGTGAGTGGGAGGTAAGCAGTGACGCGGCAGTTCAGCACGGTGGGAATCGTCGGTCTCGGCACGATGGGCGCCGGCATCGCCGAGGTGCTCGCCCGCACCGGGGTCACTGTCGTGGCGGTCGACGTGGACGAGGAGGGCCTGGTCCGCGGGCGCGGCCACCTGGAGCACTCGACGGACCGCGCGGTGGCCCGCGGCAAGCTCACCGCCGCCGAGCGCGACGAGCTGCTGTCACGCATCTCCTACGACACCTCGCTGACCGCCCTCGCGGGCGCGGACCTCGTCGTCGAGGCCGTGCCGGAGCGGGTGGAGCTGAAGGCGGCGGTGTTCGCCGAGCTGGACCGGATCTGCGGTCCGGACACGGTGTTCGCGTCCAACACGTCCTCGCTGTCGATCACCGAGATCGGTGTCCACACCGGACGCCCCGGCAAGGTCGTCGGCCTGCACTTCTTCAACCCCGCGCCGGTGCTGAAGCTGGTCGAGGTGGTGCGCACGGTCGTCACCGAGCCGGACGTCGTGGCCGACGTCGTCGCGTTCGCCGAGGGGCTCGGCAAGGCGCCGGTCGTGATCGGCGACCGGGCCGGGTTCATCGCCAACGCGCTGCTGTTCGGCTACCTCAACCACGCCGTGCGCATGTACGAGTCGCGCTACGCCACGCGGGAGGACCTCGACGCGGCCATGCGCCACGGCTGCGGCTACCCCATGGGTCCGCTCGCGCTGCTGGACCTGATCGGGCTCGACACCGCCTACGAGATCCTCGACACGATGTACCACCAGTCGCGCAACCGGCTGCACGCCCCGGCGCCGCTGCTCAAGCAGATGATCACGGCGGGCCTGCTGGGCCGCAAGAGCGGGCGCGGCTTCTACACCTACGACGGCGCGGACTCGCCGGTCGTCGTGCCGGACGCGCTCACGCCCGCGGCGGCCTCGGACGCCGTCGCCGCGCGGGAGGTGCAGCGGGTCGGCGTGATCGGCACCGGCACCATGGCCACCGGCATCGTCGAGGTGTTCGCCAAGCGCGGGTACGACGTGGTGCTGCGGGCGCGGTCGGCGGACAAGGCGTCGGCGGCGGTCGCCAAGGTGCGCAAGTCGCTGGACAAGGCCGTGTCGCGCGGCAGGCTGGCGGAGGCCGACCGCGACGCGGCGCTGGCCCGCGTCACGCCCGTCGTGGAGTTCTCGGACCTGGCCGACTGCGACCTGGTGGTCGAGGCCGTCGCCGAGGAGCTGTCGGTCAAGAAGGACGTGTTCCGGGCGCTGGACGAGGTGTGCAAGCCGGGCGCGGTGCTGGCGACCACCACGTCGTCGCTGCCGGTGATCGAGTGCGCGGCGGCCACCCGGCGCCCCGGCGACGTCGTCGGCCTGCACTTCTTCAACCCGGCGCAGGTGATGAAGCTGGTGGAGGTCGTGGAGACCATCTCGACCGCCGCGGACGTCGTCGCCACGGCCCGGCGGGTGTGCCTCGACCTCGGCAAGGCGCCGGTCCACTGCGGCGACCGGGCCGGGTTCATCGTCAACGCGCTGCTGTTCCCGTACCTCAACGACGCGGTGAAGATGCTGGAGGCGCACTACGCCTCGGCGGACGACATCGACGAGGCGATGAAGGTCGGCTGCTCGCTGCCGATGGGGCCGTTCGAGCTGCTGGACGTGGTGGGGCTGGACGTGTCGCTGGCCATCGAGCGGACCCTGTACCTGGAGTTCCGCGAAGCGGGCTTCGCCCCCGCGCCGCTGCTGGAGCACCTGGTGAAAGCGGGCAGGTTGGGTCGGAAGACGGGCAAGGGTTTCCGCGATTACGCAGCCTGAGTAGGTGCCGGCGCCCGGCGTTTGGCATCGTGGTCACCATGCGGCGTGTGGTGATCTCGCTCCTGGTGGCGGCGCTCGGTGTGACGAGCGCCTGTGCGTACACGGTGAACGGCACCGCGGTGTCGGAACAGGTGCTCGACATCGATCCGCCGTTCACCACGGAACAGCAGGCGCCGTCCACCGAGTCCTCGGACCCGGACGAGCCGTCCGGGCCGGACGACGACTCGGACACCGGGGCGGTCGGCGACATCTGCGCGTTGATGGGGTGGAAGGACCTGCCCTACGACGTGCCGGACAAGGACGCCGAACCGACCGAGACCGGGTACGACTCGAAGTTCGACCAGTCGTGCAAGTGGCAGACCGCGGTCGGTGACCTGGACGTGGGCGTGACGCTGCGGTTCCGCGAGGGGCGGCCGATCACGCTGGAGCAGAGCAACGGGGAGTTCGAGGTCGAGGGTCGTACGGTGACCTACTTCGACCGGACCACGGACACGTCGGTGCAGCCCTCGTGCGTGCTGGTGATGGACTACGCCGGGGGCGGCATCGGCATCATCGTGATCGACGGGTCGGCCCGGTTCGGCGCCATCTGCGACCAGGGGAAGAAGGTCGCCGAGGTGCTGCTGGCGAACGAGCCGACCGGCTGAGCGGGACGGCGGGCCGGGTGAGCGGGGCGGCAGGCCGGGTGAGCGGGCGGTCCCGGCGGGGAGCCTGCCCATCCCGGCGACCTCTCAGCCGCAGCGACCTCCGCTCAGCCGCCGCAGCCCTCGCTCAGTGGGAGCGGCCCTCGCTCAGCCGCAGCAGCCCCCGCCACAGCAACCGCCCCCGCCGCCACCACCGGCGGGCGCGTCGGCCTTGCCTCCGAGACCGGCCATGGTCAGCAGCTTCACGGTGTCGTCGTGGCCGTTCGGGCACGGTGCGGGCGCGGAGGCCTGGTCCATCGACCGCTTGACGTCGAAGGTCGATCCGCACGCCTTGCAACGGAACTCGTAAGTGGGCACGGCCTCATTGTCCCTGCCGCCAGGGCGCCAGCGCCACCAAGGGCACGGCCACCGCCGACACGGTCGCGAGCAACGTCAACAGCGGCAGGTCGTGCACCCAGCCCAACCCCGCGGCGGCGGCGTGGGTGCCCCCGAACACCACCAGCCACGTCCGCGCCCGAGGCCGCGACCAGACCAACACCAGCGCCGACACGGCCATGACCAGCATCAACGCCGTGGTGGCCAGCAGGACGCCCTGGCGGAGGCCGCGTGGCTGACCGATCGGCACATCGGGTTCCCGAAGCACGACCTCGACCGGGCGGTCGGCGCGCAGCCCACTCGGAGGCGCCTCGAACAGCAACCCGCGCACCACCGGCAGCAGGGTGATCAGCGCCTCCACCACCAGCAATACGGTCAATATGCCTCGTTGCCACTTGCTCACCCAGTGGACCGTAGGCGATCACCGGAAGGCCGCCGGATACCCTGGTCCCTCGTGCCACGCCGCAACCGCCCGCACCGCCGCGACGAGCCGCCACCACTCGGCGGCCACGGCTGGGCACGCGCGGAGAGCGGCCCGGACGGGGAGTGGCTGGTCCGTTCGGTCTCCGGCACCGCCACCACCAAGACCTACCGCTGCCCCGGCTGCGACCACGAGATCCGCCCGGGCACGCCACACGTGGTCGCCTGGCCCGCCGCCGACTACGGCTCGGTGGAGGACCGCCGCCACTGGCACCAAGGCTGCTGGACGTCACGAGGCCGGAGAGGCCCCACCTCCCGCCGCTGGTGACCCGCGCCCGGCCGGCACGGACCCGCGCGGCACGGACCCGCGCCCCCGGCAGGACCGGACAGGTCTGGGCAGGCAACCGCACGCGGAGCAGGAGAGCGCTTGGGCTGCCGGTGCCTGGGCTGCCGGTGCCTGGGCTGCCGGTGCCTGGGCTGCCTGGACTGCCCGGGTGGCAGGATCGGCGGTGTGGGCGAGGCAGTTCCGACCGAGGCTGTGCCGATCAAGGCCAACACCGTGCTCCCGGCCCGCCGGGAGGCGGTGACGTTGCGGACCGACGATGGGCTCGCGTTGGTCGGCGAGCTGTCGTTGCCGCCGGCCCGCGCGCCTCGGGCAACGCTGGTGCTGCTGCACCCGCTGCCCACGCACGGCGGCATGATGGACTCCCACCTCTACCGCAAGGCGGCGTGGCGGTTGCCCGCGCTGGCCGACCTCGCGGTGTTGCGGTTCAACACCCGCGGGACCGCCAGTGAGGCCGGGCGCAGCGAGGGGGCGTTCGACCACGCGGTCGGGGAGCGGCTCGACGTGGCCGCCGCCCTGGCGTTCGCGGTCGGGCGCGGGTTGCCCTCGGTGTGGCTCGTCGGCTGGTCGTTCGGAACCGACCTCGCGCTGATGTACGGGTGCGACCCCGTTGTCCGTGGTGCCGTGTTGATCTCACCTCCCCTGCGTTGGAGCACGGGTGACCACCTGCGTGCCTGGGCGCGTTCGGGTCGGCCGGTGGTATGCCTGGTGCCGGAGTTCGACACCTACCTGCCACCGACCGAGGCCAGGCGGCGGTTCGGCGCGGACATCCCGACCGCGGACGTGATCGACTTCCCCGGGGCCAAGCACCTCATGGTCGGGCAGTCCGAAGAGGTGCTCGACGCGATCGTGTCCGCGGTCGTGCCCGAGGTGCCCACGCCGTTGCCGCGCACCTGGTCCGGCCCGCACGAGCAGCGTCAGGTGACCATCGTGGCCTCCTGACGCCGCCAGACCAGCACCGGACCCTCGACCGCCGTGCGGTCGCCCACGTGCGCGAAGCCCAGCTCCTCCGCGACGCGCTGGGAGGGCTCGTCGTCGAGGTCGGTGATGATCACCACCGGACGGTTCGGCCGGAACCGGCTCGCCCAGTCGATGGCCGCGCGTGCCATCTCCGGCGCGTAGCCGCGGCCCCGGTGCCGGGGGCGGAACCGGTAGAACAGGGTGAACGTCGGTTCCCCGTCCAGGTCGTGGTGGCGCAGGCCGCCGAAGCCGATGACCTCCGCGGTCTCCGGCAGCTCCACCGCCCAGTACCCGATGCCGTCGCGTGCCCAGTGGGCCTGCCACTCCACCAGCATCCTCGCCGCTCCCTCCGCGGACGGCGGACCGGCCGGGTTGAAGCGGTTCGTCCCCGGATCGGACAGCACGGCGATCGCGGAGCGCACGTCACCCGGGCCGACGCGCCGCAGCAGGAGGCGTTCGGTGCGGATCTGATCCGGGTTGGAGGTCATGGTCGCGACGGTAGTGAGGGGGTCCGACAATTCAGGGGTGGATTCCTCGCCGTTGGTGCTGCTGCACGCTTTCCCGTTCGACTCGCGGATGTGGGACGACGTGCGTGACCTGCTGAAACCGATCACGATTGATCAACGCGGAGGCGATCGTTCACCCGATCTGGTGGCAATCGCGGACGACGTGGTCGAACTGCTGGACCGGCGCGGGATCGAGCGCGCGGTGCTCGGCGGCTGCTCGATGGGCGGCTACGTGGCGATGGCCGTGCTGCGCCGCGCCCCGGAGAGGGTGGCGGGGCTGGTGCTGGCCGACACGCGGGCCGGGGCGGACACCGAGGAGGCGCGGGCGAACCGCCTGGCGATGGCCGCGCGGGTGGAGGCGGAGGGGGTCGGGTGGGTGCCGGACACCGTGGTCGCCGGGTTGCTCGGGCCGTCGCCGGACGCGGCGGTCCTCGAACGGGTGAGGGAGCTGATCCTGGCCCAGGACCCGGCGGAGGTGGCGTGGGCGCAGCGGGCGATGGCGGCCCGACCGGATTCGACGGACGTGCTCGCGGCGGCCGACGTCCCGGCGCTGGTGCTGGTGGGTGAGCACGACGCCCTCACGCCGCCCGCGTTGGCGCGGGAACTGGCCGGGGTGCTGCGGCGGGGCGAGTACGTCGAGGTCGCCGGGGCCGGGCACCTGACGCCGTTGGAGGCGCCGGACGCGTTCACCTCGGCGGTGCTGGAGTGGCGACGCCGAGCCGGGGTCTGACCGAGCGGTTCACGGTGCCCGACCGGACGACACGCGGTGCCGGACCGGACGACACGCGATGCCCCAGTGGAGGACACGCGATGCTCCAGTGGAGGACACGCGCGTTCTGGGGGGCTAGCGCTTGCCTGCTCGGGATTTCGGGGTTGGGCGGGCGATTTTTTGGGTGGGGCCGTCCGGGGAGGGCTTGGTGGCCGGCTGGGGAGTGGCCGGCTGGGGGGTGGCCGACTGGGGGGTGGTGGGCTGGTCGGTCGCCGAGGGGGTGGTGGTGGCCGGAGGAGGGGTGGGCTGGTCCGGCTGGGAGGTGGGCGGCTGCTGCTGGGTGGGCTGCGGCTGCGAAGGCTGAGGGGGCTGCGGCTGCGAGGGCTGCTGGGTGGGCGGCTGGGGCTGGGCAGGCGGTTGCTGCTGGGTGGGCGGCTGCGGGTGCTGGGGCTGGCGGGTGGGTGGGCGTTCCTCGTCCAGCGGGTCCAGGAGGGGGGTCACGTCGTGCAGGGCGGTGCGGACCGCGTGGAGTTGCTGGGACAGGCGGTTGCGCAGCTGCTTGAGGGCGTCGACCTGGGTGCTCGCCTGGCTGACGCGGCGGTTCGACTCCTCGGTGGCCTCGCGGACGCGGCGGTTCGCCTCGTCGGTCGCCTCCTGGACGCGCGCGGTGGCCTCGCTGATCGAGTCGTGCCGCCGGCGGTTGGCCTCCTCGGTGGCCTCGCGGACCAGGCGCTGCGCCTCGGCGCTCGACGCCGCCGCCTCCTGGTTGATCTGCGCCCGCACGCGCGCGGCCTCCTCGGCCGCCTCCCGCACGCGCCGCTCGGCCTCGGCCTTGGACGCCGCCTCCTGCTCGGCGAGGGTCTTCATCGACTCGACCCGGCGGGCCGCCATCGCGATCTCGAAGTCCTCCTCGATCGTGGTCCGGCGCTGGAGGGACTCCTCGTCCAGCCGGGCCGCCGCCTCGCGCGCCTCGCCCACGATCCGCTCGGCCTCGGCCCGCGCCTGCTCCAGCACGCCCCGGTGCTCGGCCTCCATCTCGGCGCGGCGCTGGTCCAGGTCGGTGAGCAGCTTCTCGTAGCGGGCGCGCAGCGCCGCCGCGTCCGACTCGGCCTTGGCGCGGATGTGCCCGCCCTCGGCCTCGGCCCGCGCGCGGATCTCGTTCGCCTCGTCCTGCGCGAGCCGCAGCATCCGCTGGAGGCGTTCGCTCAGGCCCTCCAACGTGGTCGGCGGCAGCGACAGCCGCTCCACCTGGCCGCGCAGCTCGGCGATCTCGGAGCGGGCGGCCTCGAGCTGGCGGGCGAGGTCGTTGGTCTGCGACACCGCCGCGTCGCGGTCGGCGGCGAGCAGGCGCAGGTCCGAGTCCAGGCGCTCCAGGTGGTCCTCGACCTGGGCGCGGTCGTACCCGCGCTTGACGATGTCGAAGCCGGATCCCAGGGGGACGAGGTCACGGTCGTCGGCGAGGCCCATGACGTGCACGTTACCCGTTCCCGGTGCGCGGCGGGCACCGGGAACGGGTAGTGCCGGAACGCCTCAGACGCCCCGGAAGCGGTTGATCCCGGACAGGTGCCGCTCGCGCTTCTCCGCGTCCCGCACGCCGAGGCCCTCGGTCGGGGCGAGCGCCAGCACGCCGACCTTGCCCTGGTGCGCGTTGCGGTGCACGTCGTTCGCCGCCTGGCCGGTGTCCTCCAACGAGTACACCTTGGACAGTGTCGGGTGGATCTTCCCCTTCGCGACCAACCGGTTGGC
Source organism: Actinosynnema sp. NPDC059797 (assembly GCF_042732085.1). Taxonomy (NCBI): domain Bacteria; kingdom Bacillati; phylum Actinomycetota; class Actinomycetes; order Pseudonocardiales; family Pseudonocardiaceae; genus Actinosynnema; species Actinosynnema sp. NPDC059797. Next base: position 11,347 of record NZ_JBHWIE010000094.1, on the reverse strand, counting down.
CTCCCACGCCTCGCGGTAGTTGGCGAAGTGCGAGCCGACGATCCGCTTGAGGTGCATCCACAGGTACCGGTTGTCGTACTGGTGCAGGTACCCGCTGGTGGAGGCGCAGGTCACGATGGTGCCGCCCTTGCGCGCCACGTACACCGACGCGCCGAACGTCTCCCGGCCCGGGTGCTCGAACACGATGTCCGGGTCGTCGCCGCCGGTCAGCTCGCGGATCTTCGCGCCGAGCCGCTTCCACTCCGACACGTCCTGCTCGTGCTCGTCCTTCCAGAACCGGTAGCCCTCGGCGGTGCGGTCGATGATCAGCTCCGCGCCCATCCGGCGGCAGATCTCGGCCTTCTCCGGGGAGGACACGACGCACACCGGGGTGGCCCCGCCGTTGAGCGCGAACTGCGTGGCGTAGGAGCCGAGGCCGCCGGAGGCGCCCCAGATCAGGACGGTGTCGCCCTGCTTCATGTTGGCCCCGTTGGCCGACACGAGCTGCCGGTAGGCGGTGGAGTTCACCAGACCGGGGGACGCCGCCTCCTCCCACGTGAGGTGGTCGGGCATCGGCATCAGCTGGTTGGACTTGACCAGCGCGACCTCCGCGAGGCCGCCGTAGTTGGTCTCGAAGCCCCAGATGCGCTGCTGCGGGTCGAGCATGGTGTCGCTGTGCCCGTCGGGGTGCTCCAACTGCACGTCCAGGCAGTGCGCGACGACCCGGTCACCGGGCTTCCACGCGTTCACGCCGGGCCCGGTGCGCAGCACCACGCCCGCCAGGTCGGAGCCCACCACGTGGTAGGGCCGGTCGTGCCGGCCGCCGTACTTCTTGAGGAACGCGAACGTCGGCAGCGGCTCGAAGATCGAGGTCCACACCGTGTTGTAGTTGATCGCGCTGGCCATCACGGCCACCAGCGCCTCGCCCGGGGCCAGCTCCGGCGTGGGGACCTCGTCGACGTGCAGGGACTTGCGCGGGTCCTTGTCCTTGGTGGCGAGCCCCTCGAACATGCCGACCTCGTCGGCGTGCACCGTCACGCCCCGGTAGCTCTCCGGCACCGGGAGCGATCCGATGGCCTCCAGTTCGTCGGCGAGGATGGCATCGAGGATCTCCTGCACGGCGTTCCCTCCCATTCGGGGGCAAGGGGATGTGGGACTTGGGGTGGGACTTTGCGCTGCGCCCACGCGAGTTGCCGGAGGTTACCCACGGGTAACCGATTCAGATGCCGGACCTGTGAGGCACCGCACGCCGCTTTCCCCCGATCGGCCGTCCTTGACCGGGCGGCCAACCAGGCGGAGCATCGACGGTGTCCGAACGATGAGGACGGAGGTGCAGGTCATGACCAAGGCGTGGACCAGGTGGCAGGACTGGGCCGAGGTCGTCATCGGCGTGCTCGTGCTGCTCTCGCCGCTCGTGGTGGAAACTTCCACCGCGGGCATGTGGACGATGGTCGTGCTGGGCGCGCTGATCGCCCTCGACGGGCTCGCGTCGCTCGCGAGGCCCGCGATGGTGTACGGCGAGTGGTTCCAGGTCGTCCTCGGCGCGCTGCTGTTCATCGCGCCGTGGGTGATCGGATACAGCGACCTGACCGCGGCGTCGTGGGTGTCCTGGATCGGCGGCGCGCTGACCGTCGCGATGGGCGCGATGGCCATGCCCGCGGCGAACGCGGCGCACGGCGCGCGCGGGGCGCACGGCCGCCGGGTGCCCGGCACCGCGTGAACCGGGGTCCGACCGAGGTGCAGACCGGGGCCCGCGGCGTGCCGCGGGTCCCACCGGCGAAGGGCGAGGGGTGACCGGGGACCCGGCCAGGGAGAGGATCTTGCGGGCGGCCGAGGAGCTGTTCGCCGAGTCGGGCTTCGACGCCACGCCCACCTCGCGCATCGCCGAGCGCGCCGGTGTGCCCAAGGGCCTGGTGCACTACTACTTCCGCCGCAAGCCCGACCTCCTGGCGGCCCTCGTCGAACGCCTGCCGGACGGCACGGTGGACGCGCGCCGCGTGGTGGTCGCGGGCGACGTCGCGGAGAGCCTGCGCAGGCTGGTCGCGGCCCTGGACGCGCGGCTCGCCGCGTCACCGCTGCTCAGCCACCTGCTGTGGCGCGAGCCCGACACGCACGAGGCGGTCCGGGACGCGCTGCACGCGCGGTACGAGGCCGTGGTGCGGCAGATCCGCGAGGTCATCCTCGGCGCGGGTGGCGCCGCGGTGGCGGCCGAGGACGTCGACGGCGCCGCCGCGCTCGTCGCGCTGGCGGTCAGCTACCGGCACTCGGTGGCCCGGCACGCGGTGGGCGACGACCGGATGGACCGCGAGCTGACCTTCGTGGCGGCGGCGCTCCAGCGCTCCTGAAACCGAGCACCCCTGAGGGCGGCGACCCGGCGGGTCAGTGGTCGGCGGGTTCGACCAGCTCGACCAGCACGCCGCCCGCGTCCTTGGGGTGCACGAAGTTCACCCGGCTGCCCGCGGTGCCCCGCTTGGGCGCGTCGTACAGCACCCGGAGGCCCTTCGCGCGCAGGACGTCGCTCGCCGCGTCCACATCGGACACCCGTAGGGCGAGCTGCTGGAGCCCGGGGCCGGACCGGTCGAGGAACTTCGCGATGGTCGACTCGGGGGTCAGCGGCGCGAGGAGCTGGACCGCGGCGCCCGTGCCGTCGTCGCCGGGCGCGCGCAGCATCGCCTCCCGGACGCCCTGGTCCTCGTTGACCTCCTCGTGGGCCAGCTCCAGCCCGAAGTGCTCGCGGTGGAACGCGACCGCGGCGTCGAGGTCCGGCACCGCGATGCCGACGTGGTCTATGGCGGTTACGAGACCGCGGAGTTCTTCCATGTCAGGGAAGGTAACCGCCGAATCGGTGCAGGTGCCGCTGTGCGACGTCTCACAAGACTACCGCCGGGTAACCCTGGGTATCGTGGCGTGTTAACAACCGCTTACACCCGCTGTGGAGGCTGCTGTGTCCGGTTCCGTCATCGTCGCCGGGGCCCGTACCCCGATGGGGCGACTGCTCGGATCGCTGAAGGACTTCTCCGGCGCCCAGCTCGGCGGCGTCGCCATCAAGGCGGCGCTGGAGCGGGCCGGGGTGGCGCCCGAGCAGGTCCAGTACGTGATCATGGGCCAGGTGCTCACCGCGGGCGCGGGCCAGATCCCGGCGCGCCAGGCCGCGGCGCACGCCGGCATCCCCCTGACGGTGCCCGCGCTGACCGTCAACAAGGTCTGCCTCTCCGGCATCGACGCCATCGCGCTGGCCGACCAGCTCATCCGGGCGGGTGAATTCGACGTGGTGGTCGCCGGCGGCCAGGAGTCGATGACCCAGGCGCCGCACCTGCTGCCCAAGTCCCGCGGCGGGTTCAAGTACGGCGACGTGACCATGCTCGACCACATGGCCCACGACGGCCTGTTCTGCGCCTTCGACCAGGTCGCCATGGGCGCCTCCACCGAGAAGCACAACGCCCGCTACGGCCTGACCCGCGAGGAGCAGGACGCGTTCGCCGCCCGCTCGCACCAGCTCGCCGCCAAGGCGGCCGGGAACGGCGTGTTCGACGAGGAGATCGCGCCCGTGGCGATCCCGCAGCGCAAGGGCGACCCGGTGCTGTTCGCCACCGACGAGGGCGTGCGCGCCGACACCACCGTTGAAACCCTGGCCAAGCTGCGCCCGGCGTTCGCCTCCGACGGCACCATCACGGCCGGCTCGGCCTCGCAGATCTCCGACGGCGCGGCCGCCGTGGTCGTGATGAGCAAGGCCAAGGCCGAGGAGCTGGGCCTGACCTGGCTGGCCGAGATCGGCGCGCACGGCGTGGTCGCCGGCCCGGACGCGAGCCTGCACGAGCAGCCCGCGAACGCGATCAAGGCCGCGTGCGCCAAGGAGGGCATCGACCCGGCCGACCTGGACCTGGTCGAGATCAACGAGGCGTTCGCCGCGGTCGGCGTCGTCTCCACCCGTCAGCTCGGCATCGCCGAGGAGAAGGTCAACGTCAACGGTGGCGCGATCGCGCTGGGCCACCCGATCGGCATGTCCGGCGCCCGGATCGCGCTGCACCTCGCCCTGGAGCTCAAGCGCCGCGGCGGCGGCGTGGGCGCGGCCGCCCTGTGCGGCGGCGGCGGTCAGGGCGATGCGCTGATCGTCCGTGTGCCGAAGGCCTGATGATCCCTAAGGTCTTCAGGTGTGGAGCGGACCGTTGACGTAGCAGAGCTGGTCGACCGCGCGCGTGCCGGACAACCGCGCGCGGTCGCCAGGCTGATCTCCCTGGTCGAGGACGCGAGCCCGCTGTTGCGGGAGGTGGCCGCGGCGCTCGCGCCGTTCTGCGGCAACGCCAGGGTGATCGGCCTGACCGGGTCGCCCGGCGTGGGCAAGTCCACGTCGACCTCGGCCCTGGTGAAGGCCTACCGGGAGCGCGGCGCGAAGGTCGGCGTGCTGGCGGTGGACCCGTCCTCGCCGTTCTCCGGCGGCGCGCTGCTCGGCGACCGGGTGCGGATGGGCGAGCACGCCACCGACCCGGGCGTGTTCATCCGCTCCATGGCCACCCGCGGCCACCTGGGCGGCCTGTCCTGGGCCACGCCGCAGGCGCTGCGCGTGCTCGACGCGGCGGGCTGCGACGTGGTGCTGGTCGAGACGGTCGGCGTGGGCCAGTCCGAGGTCGAGGTGGTGTCGCTGGCCGACACCACGGTGGTGCTGCTGGCGCCCGGCATGGGCGACGGCGTCCAGGCCGCCAAGGCGGGCGTGCTGGAAATCGCCGACGTGTTCGTGGTGAACAAGGCCGACCGCGACGGCGCCGACCAGACCGCGCGCGACCTCAAGCACATGATCTCGCTGGGCCGCCGGGAGCGGGAGGGCCGCTCGTGGCGGCCACCGGTGGTGAAGACGGTCGCCGCGCGCGGCGAGGGCGTCGCCGACGTGGTGGAGGAGATCGAGGCGCACCACGCGTGGCTGGTCGAGCGGGGCGAGCTGGGGCGCCGCCGCGCCGCCCGCGCCGCCCGCGAGGTCGAGGCCATCGCGCTGGAGCGGGTGCGGTCCCGGTTCGGGGGATTGCGCGGCGGCGGCGCGCTGGAGACCCTGGCGGAGCGGGTCGCGTCGGGCGGGCTGGACCCCTACGCCGCGGCGGACCTGCTGGTCGAGGGGGTGCGCGCGTGACGCGGGTCGTGGTCGACATCGGGGCGAGGAGCACCAGGCGGGTGGTCGCGTGCGCGTCCGCGACCGGCGCGCTGGGGGTGGCGGCGCTGGTCGGCGCGGTGGTCGCGCACGCCGGCGGCGAGGGGGCGGTCGGCGCGATCGGCCTGGTCGTCGGCCTGGCGCTGACCGGGATCGCGCTGGTCGCGGTGCTGAACCGGGCGGAGCTGTCGCGCCCGCGCAAGCTCGTGTTCGACGACCCGGGCGTGCGCTGGGACGACCCGGGCGGCGAGCCGTGGGCGGTGGCGTGGCCCGAGCTGGGCGCGGTGCGGCTGTCGCGGACCAGGGCGCGGTTCTTCCACCCGGCCGACTCCGCCGTGCGCAGGACCGGCGTCCGGTTCGACCTGCTGCCCGCCGACCCGGACGCGTTCCGGGCCTCCCACGCCGACCTGGCGCACCTGGCCCGCGAGGACGGCACCTACCGCCTGCTCCTGGGCGACTCGGCGGGCGTGGTCCGCGCGGTGGAGCGCGCCGTGCTCGGGTTCGCGCCCCACCTGTGGCGCGGCGTCCAGGACGAGGGCGTGGCCACGGCCCTGGCGTGAGCGCCGCCCCGGCGTGAGCACCGCGCCGTGCGGACCGGTGCGGGCGGCGGGCGACCCCGTGCGGCCGGCCCTCGCCCGCGCCCCTCGCCCGGATGAGCCCGGGAACCCGGGACTTCCGACCCTAGGCAACGGCGGCCCCGCGGCAGAACGTGGTAACCCGGCAACGGTGGATGCAGAGGGGTGCCATGTACGACGCCGCCGGCCTTCAGGTGCTCGCCCGCGACGAGTGCCTGCGACTGCTCGGCTCGACCGCGGTCGGCCGACTCGTCTACACCGACCGGGCACTCCCCGTAGTCCACCCGGTCGTGTACGTCCTGGACGGGGAGTGCGTGGTGCTGCGCGTGCCGGACGGCAGCGCGACGCTCGTCGCCCGCGACACGATCGTGGCGTTCCAGATCGACGAGATAGCCCCGGACCTGTCCAAGGGCTGGTCGGTGATGGGGATCGGGCACGTCACCGAGGTGGACGACGAGCTCCGGCTCACCGAGCTCCGGCGGCTGCCGCTGCCCTCGCGCGGCTGGGGCGAGCGCGACCACTACCTGGTCGTGGACCTCGAAGTGCTCTCGGGTCGTCGCATTCCGTAGTGGGCAGGCGTTACTCTCGTGGCCCCTCAGCCCTAGGTGGTCTCGCGTGGCCGGTTCCCCGGACGACAACGCGGTGCGACTGGACGGCCTGCTCCGCGAGCTGACCGACCGCACCGCCGAGGTGATCTTCTCGCAGGAGCGGCTGCACCGGCTGCTCGCCGCGGTCGTGTCCCTCGCCAGCGACCTGTCGCTCCCGGACGTCCTGCGCCGCATCGTCGAGTCGTCGTGCGAGCTGGTCGACGCGCGCTACGGCGCGCTGGCCGTGGTCGGCCCGAACCGGCAGCTGCTGGAGTTCACCCGCGGCGAGGGCCACCACAGCGCGTTCGACGTGCCCGCGCCCGGCGAGGAGGTCGCGTTCGACCCGGCCTCGCCCCACTTCCTCGGCGTGCCGGTGCACGTGCGCGGCGAGGTGTTCGGCAACCTCTACCTCACCGACAAGGAGGGCGGCGACTTCACCCGCGCCGACCAGGAGGTGGTGCTGGCGGTGGCCGCCGCCGCGGGCATCGCCATCGAGAACGCCCGCCTCTACGAGCAGTCGCGGCAGCGGGAGGTGTGGCTGCGGGCGTCCAACGAGGTGACGAACGCGCTGCTCACCGGCAGCCCCGACCGGGACGCGCTGCGCCTGGTCGCGGTGCGGGCGCGGCTGGCCGCCGACGGCGTGGCCGCGCTGCTGGCGCTGCCGGACCTCCAGGGCGAGCTGGCCGTGCGGGTGATGGACGGCGAGTTGAGCGGGTTCGACCCGTCGCGCGAGTGCGGCGAGGTGTTCGACACCGGCCGGGCCAGGGTGTTCGCCGGCCTGCCCGACCACGGCGACCGCATCGGGCCCGCCCTGGCCGTGCCGCTGGCCGCGGGCGAGCGGGTGCTGGGCGTGCTGCTGGTGGCGCGGGCGCCCGACGGGGTCGGGTTCGACGACCCGGACGTGGCCCTGGTCGAGTCGTTCGCGCGCCAGGCCGCGCTGATCCTGGAGTTCACCCGGGCCACCGGCGCGGGGCGGCGGCTGGCCGTGCTGGAGGACCGCGACCGCATCGCCCGCGACCTGCACGACCTGGTCGTGCAGCGGCTGTTCGGCCTGGGCCTGGGGCTCCAGGGCCTCAACGGGCTGGTCGAGCAGCCGGTGGTGGCGCAGCGGCTCGCGGACTTCGTCACCGAGGTCGACCAGACCATCCGGGAGATCCGGCGCACCATCTTCTCGCTCCAGGAACCGCCCGCGGGCGCCGCCGACCTGCGGGCCCGGCTGCTCAAGGTCGTGCAGGACTCGACCCGGCTGCTCGGGTTCGAGCCCACCCTGGTCCTGGACGGGCCGGTCGACTCCGTGGTGCCCGACCACCTGCGCCCCGACCTGCTGGCCACGCTGCGCGAGGCGCTGGCCAACGCGGCCAGGCACGCGGCGGCGGGCAAGGTCGAGGTGGAGGTCTCGGTGGACCGCGCGGCGACGTGGCTGCGGCTGGTCGTCCGGGACGACGGCGCGGGCCTGCCGGTCGGCCGCGCCCGGCACACCGGCGGCGTGGCCAACATGGTGGCGCGCGCCCAGCGGTGGGACGGCAACTGCGAAATTCACTCGGAAGAAGGACGTGGTGTAACAGTGACGTGGTCCGTGCCGTTGATGTCGGGGTAGGGGAGGCGCAATGACCATCTCGGTGCTGCTCGTCGACGACCACGAGATCGTCCGGCGCGGGTTGCAGCAGCTGCTCGCCCTGGAACCCGACATCGAGGTCGTCGGCGAGGCGGAGGACGCGGCCTCGGCGGTGACGGCCGCCGCGACCCACCGGCCCGACGTGGCCGTGATCGACGTGCGGCTGCCCGACGGCGACGGGGTCACCGTGTGCCGCGAGATCCGCTCGACCGTCCAGCCGCCGCCCGCGTGCCTGATGCTGACCTCGTACTCCGACGACGAGGCGCTGTTCGGCGCGATCATGGCGGGCGCGGCCGGGTACATGCTCAAGCAGGTGTCGGGCAACGACCTGGTCTCGGCCATCCGCACGCTCGCGGCCGGCGGGTCGCTGCTGCACTCGGGCGTGACCGCGACGGTGCTCCAGCGGCTGCGGGGCGGCGCGGTCGAGGACCCGCGCTACGCGGCGCTGAGCCCGCAGGAGCGGCGGATCCTCGACCTGATCGCCGAGGGCCTGACCAACCGGCAGATCGCCAACCGGCTGTACCTGGCGGAGAAGACGGTCAAGAACTACGTCTCCTCGCTGCTGCACAAGCTCGGCTTCGACCGGCGCACCGAGGCCGGCGTGTACGCGGCGCGGCGGCGGCAGGGCGGCGGTCCGGCGCACTGAGGCGCCGGGGGCCCGGCCGCGCGGGCGACCGGACCCCCTGAGGCGTTCACCTCGGCGTTCACGGAGGTGTTCGCCGGGGTGTTCACCGCGTCACAGCGGCCAGCCCAGCGGTGTCGGCAGCACCTGCGCGGCGGCGGGCGCCGTCGGGTCCGGCAGCGGCACGCCGGGGCACGTCGACTCCGCCGGCGGCACCACGCCGTCGACGACGAACGACTCGACCACGTCGTCCACGCACGCGTTGCCGAAACCGTAGATGCCGTGGTCGCCCTCGTCGGTCACGGTCAGCAGCCGCGAGCCGGCGAAGTTCCGGTGCGCCCGCTGCGCGCCCTCCAGCGGCGTGGCCGGGTCGCGCACCGACTGCACCATCAGCACCGGCGGCACGCCCTTGCCGTTCGGCTTCTTCAGGTTCAGCGCCGGCCGGTCCCAGAACGCGCACGGCGCCGCGATCTGGTAGTAGCCGAACAGCGGGTACTGCCTGCCCAGGCGCTCGGCCTCCAGCGCCAGCGTGGTCCGGTTGTGGCGGAACCGCGTGTCGTTGCACAGGACCGAGTACAGCGTCCCGTTCGAGGCGTCCGGGTACTGGGCGACGGCGGTGGCCACGGCGGCCGGGGCCGTGCGCGCCTCCGCGGCCGTGGCCTGCGCCAAGGCGGCCAGGAACTCCGCGACCTGCGGGAACGTCTGCTTGCTGTACTGGCCCCGGATCAGGACCAGGTCCAGCAGGGTCGCGTCCACCACGCCGCCGTCCGGCAGCGGCAGCGGGCTCGCGGCCAGCTCCGCCCTGGTCGCCTCGTACGCCTGCCGCACCCCCTCGGCGGTCGTGCCCAGGTGGTAGAGGCCGTCGTACCGGGCGACCCACGGCAGGAAGTCGGTCCGGAAGCGCCGCTCGAAGCCGAAGCCGAAGTTGTCGAAGACGTCCTGCCAGGTGCTGGTGAAGTCGACGTTGGAGTCGAGCACGAACCTGTCCACCCGCTCCGGGAAGTAGGTGGCGTAGTAGGCGCCCATCCAGCTGCCGCCGGAGTACCCGATCCAGTTGATCTTCTCCCGGCCCAGCAGGTGCCGCAGCAGGTCGAGGTCGCGGACGGTCTGCTCGGTGTTGACCAGCTTCCCGAACTCGCCCGAGCGGACCTGGCACGCCGTGGCCTGGAGCTCGGCGGCGTCGTAGATCAGCTCCGTGTTGGCCCGGCTGCGGTCGCGCGTGTCGGTGACGGTCAGGAAGTCGAACCCGCCGCACGTGGTGTTGCTGCTCGCGCCCGTGCCGCGCACGTCGATGCCGATGACCTCCAGGTCCGCGACCAGCTTCGCCCGGCTCGCGAACACCGCCGGCAGGAGCCGCCCGGCGGCGCCCGGACCGCCCGGGTTGGTCAGCACGCTGCCCCTGGCCTGCCCGTTCGCGGCCTTGAGCCGGCTCACCGCGATGGTGATCGACCGGCCGTCGGCGGGCGTGCGCCAGTCGAGGGGCGCGGTGAACGAGCCGCACTCCAGGCCCTGGAGCTCGGGCTCGGCGCACGGCTGCCACGCGATGGTCTGGTCCAGGTGCGGGTTGGGCCCGGCCTGCGGGTCGGGCCCGGCGGCCCGCGCGAGCGCCGGCGGACCCGTGGCCAGCAGGAGCGCGGACACGGCTACGGCGAATTTCCTTCTCATCTGTCCCCCTCCGATCGAGGTGTCCACCCCATCGCCTGCGTACTGTTGCGGACAAGGGAGGAAAGGTGGCGTTCGGCACTACGAAAGTCTTCGTTTGGTCCGGCTCGGAGGGAAGTAAAGTCGCTGGAGTGGGGATTTTCCGGAGGAAGCGGCCCGCCGCGGTCGCCCGCGAGGTGGTGCGCGACCACACCTACGACGACGCGATCCTGGACATCGCCGCCGAGGAGATGGACGCGGGCCACCTGAGGGCCGCCACGACTGTGCTGGCGGAGTGCCGCGAGGAGCCCGAGGTGCGCGCGCTGCGCGCCGAGGTGCTGGGCGAGCACGCCATCGGTCACGCGGACGAGCTGCTGGAGCTGGCCAAGGGCAACAGCGACCCCGACCTGTGGCTGCTGGCCGGCACGGCGTTCGTCCGGGAGGCGTGGGCGATCCGCGGCTCCGGGCGGGCGGACACCGTCGGCAAGGACCGCTTCAAGGTCTTCTTCGGGACCCTGCGCAAGGCCGTCGCCCCGCTGCACGAGGCCGCCAAGCTCCTGCCCCGCGACGCCGTGCCGTGGGCGCAGCTCCAGACCGCGGGCCTCGGCCTGCAGGTGGACCGGGAGCAGAAGGACGAGGTGTGGCGGGAGATCGCGGCCCGCTGCCCGACCCTGTACCCGGCGCACTGGACGAGGTTGCAGATCCTGGCCGCCAAGTGGGGCGGGTCGGCGGAGGAGATGATGGCGTTCGCGCAGGGCAGCGTGGACGCCGCGCCGCCCGGCGACCCGGTGGTGGCCATGCTGCCGCTGGCCCACTTCGAGATCTTCCTGGAGCAGTTCGAGGACGCCGTGCAGTCGCGCAGCGCGCTCAAGATCGCGGGTCTGAAGATGCGCTACTTCGGCAGGCACCGGGACGAGATCGCGACCGCCGCGGACAAGTGGGCGGCGGACCGGTGGGGCGCGGACAAGAAGGACCCGGGCAAGCGGGGCGCGGCCGCCAAGTCCCACCCGAGGGCCCTCCAGGCGCACAACCTGTTCGCGGCGGCGTTCGCCCTGGCCGACGACGCGCCGCGGGCCAAGCGCCACCTGCTGGGGATGCGCGACCACGTGCACGAGGTGCCGTGGGCGTACGTCGCCTACCTGGCCGACGACCTGGAGAAGGAGTACTCGGAGCTGGCGAACAAGTACCTGC
>NZ_JBHWIE010000093.1:0-25924 GCF_042732085.1 Actinosynnema sp. NPDC059797 | reverse complement strand
GCGGCTCGCGGACCGGGTGCGCTTATCCCAGCCAGCCCGGCACGCCGGGCGCCGGGCCCTTCGGCAGCGGTCGCGCGTCGAGCGCGGCGACCGACTGGGCCGGGGGTTCGACCGCCGCGCAGCGGGCGCCGTCGCGCGGGGTCTTGAGGGTGATCAGGTACTCGTCCATGGCGCCGGTGGTGCAGTCGCTGCGGCCGTAGACGCCGTGGCCCCAGCCCTCGTAGGTGAGCAGCACGGTGGTGTCGCGGCTCTGCCGGTGGGCGTTGGCCGCCCACTCGTACGGCGTGGACGGGTCGTGCAGGGCGTTGGTCATGAGGATCTTGGGCGCGTCCTCGATCCGCAGCCGGTGCTGCGGGTTGTTCACCTTCTCCGGCAGGCCGATGCAGCCGGTGGTCGCACCGTGCCCGAGGGACGAGCCGCGCATGTGCGGCGCGAGCCGGTTGTTCCGCTCGACCAGCGCGGACAGCTCGCGGTGGCTCTTCACGCGGATCGCCCAGTCCTGGCAGAACACCGCGGCGAACGGGTTCTCCGCGGTCTCCTGCGCCGCGAACGCCTCGAACGCCGCGGCGCCCGCCGTGCCCGCGCGGAGGTCCGCGATCAGCTGGGCGAGCGGCGCCCAGTCGGGGCCGTAGAACGCGCCGAGCGCGGCGCCGCTGAGCTGCTCGGCGGTCACCACCCGGCTCGGGTCGTCCGGGTCGGTGATCTCGCCGCGGTCGGCGCGGGCGAGCAGGTCGTCCCACACCGCGGCCACGTCCTGGCCGTGCAGGGCGCACGACGGGGTGCGGTCGCACCACTTCACGAACTCGTGGAAGGAGTCCTCGGCGCCCACGGCCTCGGTCTCGTTGAAGCGCCGGGTGCCCAGGCTGTGGTCCATGTTCGAGTCGAGGACCATGGCGCGGATGTCGCGGCCGAACTCCTCGGCGTACTGCTGGCCGATGAGCGTGCCGTAGGAGATGCCGTAGTAGTTGATCTTCCGCTCGCCGAGCGCCTTGCGCAGCGCGTCGATGTCCTTGACCACGGACAGGGTGTCGGCGTGGTCGTAGATCGGACCGGAGTGCTCGCGGCAGTCGGCGGCCAGCTCGCGGTTGTACGCGGCCAGCGCCCGGAAGCCCGCCTCGTCGGCCGGGTAGGCCGACGGCGCGTCCAGCAGCAGGTCGAGCGAGCACTTCACCGGTTGGCTGCGGGCCACGCCGCGCGGGTCGAAGCCGATGATGTCGAAGCGCTCCAGCACGGCGGGGCTGAAGTACGAGTCCGCGCGCAGCGCGAAGCTGACCCCCGAACCGCCGGGGCCACCGGGGTTGATCACCAGCACGCCGACGCGCTTGGTCGGGTCGGTGGCCTTGCGGCGGGCGACGGCCAGGTCGAACCGCTCGCCGCGGGGGCGCTCCCAGTCGATCGGCAGGCTGAGCGCGCCGCACTCCACCTCGGCCAGTTCCTCGCACGGGGCCCACTCGACGCGCCCCGCGCCCGCTGTCGCCTCCGCGCCCGGTGTTTCCGCCGACGCGAACGGCGCTGTCCCCACTGCGAGCGCGCAGGCGGCGGCGACGCCGCTCAACGCTCGGATGCTCGGTCGCACAGGTTCCTCCCTAGTTCCTGTCACCCGATAGGGTGTTCGCAGGCTTCCAGGGGTGTAGCGCCCCTCACAACCAACTCAAGTCGGACAGAAGATCAGCCCTAAGGCTGACAACTTTCACCTCGTTCGGGTTACGGCCTGATAGCGCTTAGTGAGCGCGTCGAGTCCCGCCGGCGTCAGCGCGCCGACCAGCCTGAGGCGGGCCATCCCGCCGTCCGGGTAGATGTCGAGCCGCGCGCGGGTCACCTCCTCGCCCCCCGCCACGCGGAAGCGGTGGCGGGTGTCGGGCTGCAACCGGGTCCGGGGCAGCAGGTCGAACCACCCGCCGTCGCCCCGCGCGCCCCGCACCGACGCCCAGCCCGGCGCGTTGCCCTTGAAGTGGGTGGTGTCCAGCTCCACCAGGCGGACCACGCCGGCCGCGGCCAGCGCGACCTCCACCCAGTCGTTGCCGTCGTCCCGGCGCCGCGCGGTCTCCCAGCCCTCGCCCATCACCCGGGCCCGGCCCGGCGCGATTAGGTTGTTCGGCGAGCCGTAGAACATGTCGCTGCACCCGACGACCGACGCGCCGTTCTCCAGCGCCGCCAGGTCCAGCGCCTCCGGCACCACCAGCTCCGGGTCGACCACCGGCTCGCCGTGCACGCGCAGCCGCGCCACGCCGCCGTCCGGGTGGATGGTCAGGCGGACGTGCGTCCAGCGGCGCCCGCCGGCCACGTCGAAGTAGTGCTTGCGGTCGCCCTCCAGGGGCGACTTCGGCACCACGGTCTCCCAGCCGGTCAGCTCCGCCGGGCTCGGGTAACCGCGGACCGCGGTCGCCTCCACCGACGCGAACGGCGGGTAGTTGCCCTTGAAGAACGCCGTGTCCACGACCACGCCCCGGACGACGCCCGGCAGGCCGAGGCGCACGACCGCGTGGTCCACGCCCGGCTCGCGGCGGCGGCGCGTCTCCCACCCGTCGTAGACCTGGCCCTTGTTGCCGAACGTGTGCGGCCGGTACCCCGGCTCGGCCCGCTCGACCAGGTTCTCCCGCTCGGCGAAGGACTCGTCGTTGGCCCACACCACGCCGCCGCCCACCGACCGGCAGGCCAGGTCCGGCAGCAGGGTCCAGCCAGGTGCCCCGGTCATGCCCCTCCCCTCGTCAGCAACCGCCCGCGCGGTCGGTCGTCCACCGGCTGCCCGCGCAGCCACGTGCGCCGCACCACCCCGGACAGCGGGCGGCCGTGGTACGGGGTGACGGGGTTGCGGTGGTGCAGCGCCGCCCGGTCCACCACGAACGCCTCGTCCGGGGCGAACACCGCGAAGTCGGCGTCCGCGCCGGGCGCGATCCGGCCCTTGGTCGCCAGCCCCACCAGGTCGGCCGGGTTGGTCGCCATCCACCGCACCACGTCGGTCAGCGCGTGACCGCGCCGCCGGGCCTGGGTCCACACCGCGGGCAGGCCGAGCTGGAGGCTCGCCACGCCGCCCCACGCGGTGGCGAAGTCGCCCCGCTTCAGCTCCGGCGTGCACGGCGAGTGGTCGGTGACCACCAGGTCGATCACGCCCTCGCCCAGGGCGCGCCACAGCAGCTCGCGGTTGGCCGCGTCGCGGATCGGCGGGCAGCACTTGAACTCCGTCGCGCCGTCCGCGATCTCCTCGGCGACGAACGTGAGGTAGTGCGGGCACGTCTCCGCGGTCACCGCCAGCCCGCGCGCCCGCGCCTCCCGCACCCGCGCCAGGGCCTCCGCGCTGGACAGGTGCAGCACGTGCAGCCGGGCGCCGGTCCCGGCGGCCAGCTCCACCACCGAGCCGACCGCCCTGGTCTCCGCGCGGTGCGGCCGGGAGTCGAGGAACGCCCGGTAGCCGGGGCCGGGGTCGGTGACCTCGTGCGGGTCCTCGGCGTGCACGACCGTCAACGCGCCCAGCGGCGCCAGCCGCTCCAGGGCCCGGCGCAGCCCGGCTGCGTCCACGGGCGGGAACTCGTCCACGCCCGAGTGGACCAGGAAGCACTTGAAGCCGAACACGCCCGCCTCGTGCAGCGCCACCAGGTCATCGGCGTTGCCCGGCACGATCCCGCCCCAGAAGCCCACGTCCACGTGGACCCGGCCGCGCGCCGCCGCCCGCTTGACCTCCAGCGCCGCCGGCGTCGTGGTCGGCGGCAGGCTGTTCAGCGGCATGTCCACGATCGTGGTGACCCCGCCGGCCGCCGCCGCCCGGGTGGCCGTGCCGAAGCCCTCCCACTCGGCGCGCCCCGGGTCGTTGACGTGGACGTGGGTGTCCACCAGGCCCGGCAGCAGGACCTCGTCCGGCGCCAGCTCGACCACCGGACCGTCGTCGAGGCGGTCGGCCACCGCGACCACGCGCCCGCCCGCCACGCCCACGTCGGCCGCGCGCTCGCCGTCCGGGGTGATCACTCGCGCCGCGCGCAGCACCAGGTCCATGGCCTCACCTTCCCAGCCGGCGCGGCGCGTGGCGACCACCCCGGTGTTCCGGGTTCGTTTCCGATCCGGCCGCCGGGGCGGGCGGTCGCCGGGCCGTTGACACGTCCGGGGGGCGCTCGTACCGTCCCGCCAAGGCGGAAACGCGGTTCCGCGATACAGAAGAGGGGGCGCCGATGCCCGACCTGCCCGCGTTCAACTCGGCGCACCCCGACGACCTCCGCCCCCTGCTCGCCGAGTGCCTCGCGGTGCCGCGCTGGGTCGACGCCGTGCTGGCCGGCAGGCCCTACTCGGACGCGGACGCACTGCTCACCGCCGCGAACCGGGCCGCCGAGGCGCTGTCGGACGACGAGGTCCGCGCCGCCCTCGCGGCGCACCCGCGCATCGGCGAGCGGGCGACGGGCGGCGGGCCCGGCGCCGGGTGGTCCGCCGACGAGCAGTCCGGCGTCGCCGCCTCCGCGCGGCTGGCCGCCGCGAACGCCGCCTACGAGGAGCGCTTCGGGCACCTCTACCTGGTGTGCGCGACCGGGCTGAGCGGCGAGCGGGTGCTGGCCGACCTCACCGCGCGCCTGGACAACCCGCCGGACGTCGAGCTGCGCGTGGTGAACCGGGAACTGGCCCGGATCGCGGCGCTGCGGCTGGGGAAGGTGCTGACGTGACCACGCTGTCCACCCACGTGCTCGACGCGGAGGCCGGTCGGCCCCGGGTCGGCGTGCCGGTCCGCCTGGAGCGCGACGGCGAGGTGCTGGCCACCGGGCGCACCGACGAAGACGGGCGGCTGCGGTTCGCCGAACAGCTGTCGCCCGGCGCGCACCGGCTGGTGTTCGAGGTCGACACCCCGTTCTACCCGGAGATCACCGTGACCTTCCGGGTCGAGGGGGACCACCTGCACGTGCCGGTCCTGCTGAGCCCGTTCGCGTACACCACCTACAGAGGGAGCTGAGCCGTGGCCATCGTCCTGGGGGAGAACCAGTACGGGAAGGCGGAGATCCGCCTCGTCGTGGTGTCGCGGGACGGCGACGTGCACGGGGTCAAGGACCTGACCGTGAGCACCTCGCTGCGCGGCGACCTCGCGGACACCCACCTGACCGGCGACAACGCCAAGGTGCTGGCCACCGACACGCAGAAGAACACCGTCCACGCCTTCGCCCGGCAGCGGCCCGTCGGCGAGATCGAGGACTTCGCGCTGCGGCTCGCCCGGCACTTCGTGTCCTCCCAGGAGGCCATCACCGGCGCGCGGGTCCTGGTCGACGAGCACCCGTGGCAGCGGATCGAGGGCCACGACCACTCGTTCGTGGCGGGCGGCGCCGAGAAGCGCACCACCGCCGTGACCGTCGACGGCGACCGGGCCTGGGTGGTGTCCGGCGTGCGGGACCTCGTGGTGCTCAAGACCACCGGCTCGGAGTTCCACGGCTTCCCCCGCGACGAGTACACGACGCTCCCGGAGACCGACGACCGCGTGCTCGCCACCTCCGTCACCGCCCGCTGGCGCTACCGGGGCGGGACCGTCGACTGGGCCGGGGCGCACGCCGCGATCAGGCGGCTGCTGCTGACCACCTTCGCCGCCAAGCACAGCCTGTCGCTCCAGCAGACCCTCTACGCGATGGGCGAGGCGGTGCTGCTGGCCCGGCCGGAGGTGGCCGAGGTCCGGCTGTCCATGCCGAACCGGCACCACTTCGCCGTCGACCTGTCCCCGTTCGGGCTGACGAACGACAACGAGGTGTTCCACGCCGCCGACCGGCCGTACGGGCTCATCGAGGGATCGGTGCTGCGCGACGACGCCGAGGACCCCGGGCTCGCCTGGCACACCCTGCCGGCCTTCTAGTCCGCGTTCACCTCTCGTAGCGCGCCATCCGCTGGAGCCGCCAGGAGTGGAACAGGTCGGACTCCTCGTACCAGTCCACGACGGTCGGCCGCCGCGCGGTGGCCAGGAACTCCAGCAGGATCGCGCGGAACACCGGCAGCGGCACGCCCACGCCCGGCGGGAAGTCCGTGTACGGCTCGTCCACGAACGGCGCGCCCGGGTCGCCCTTGGGCCAGCCGGTGAACTCGTCGTCGACGTAGTTCAGGTAGCCCCACCCGCCGCGGACGGCGAGCACCAGGTTGTGGTCGCTCTCGCCCTCGTCGTCGACGTCGCGGCCGAAGTGCTCCAGCATCCCGTCGTTGCACCCGGGCCGCGCCAGGGCCTCGATGAGCAGGTCGACGTCCGCCTCGCACGCCACCACCTGGTAGCGGAACTCGGCCCGTTCCAGGTCGGGCAGCCCGGTCCACAACCCGGCGCGCATGGTCATGCGCACCACGATGGCGGCTCGGGCGCGGTTCGGCCCGGCGAGCGGCCGGTATCACCCCATCCGGCGATGGGCCAGCTCACGCAGCTCGGGCAGGCCCAGGCCGGTGGCGTCGCGGACCTCGTCCTCGGCCAGCGCGCCGCAGTCCAGCGCCCGCAGGAACGACGCCGACAGGGCCTGGGCGGTGGCGGGCTCGTCCAGCACGGAGCCGCCGGCGCGCTCCACGTACGCCCGGAGCCTGCGCGCGTCGGCCGCCACGCCCTCCAGGTGGAACGCGTGCACCGCGGCGTACCGGGTCACCAGTTGCGCCGGGTGCAGGTCCCAGCCCTGGTAGAAGCCGTGCGCCAGGGACCGGCGCACCAGCCCGTAGTGCGTGCGCCACCCCTCCTCGACCCGGTCGCCGACCGGCAGCACGTTGGTCGAGCCGTCGGACAGCTCGACGCCCGTGCCCGCCGCGGACACCTGCATGACGTGGCGGGCGAAGTCGCACGCGCCGTGCGCCAGGTGCTGGTGCGCCGCGCCGAGGCCGCAGCCCGCCGTGTAGTCGTAGGTGCCGAAGTGCAGGCCGCTGATCCGGCCCCGGCCGGCCTCGATGAACCGCGGCAGCGCCAGCCGCCCCTCCGGGTCGACGACCGACCGCGTCGTCTCGACCTGTACCTCGAACCGCAGCGGCAGCCCGAACAGGTCCAGCACCTCGCCGAACACCTCGACCTGCGCCACCGACGTGACCTTGGGGAAGGTGATCACCAGCCCCTCGGGCGCGCCGCCGAGCGCGGTCAGGAAGACGTCGAGGGTGCGGAGGCCGCGCTCGCGCAGCGCCGCCGTGTCGAACGACTTGATCCGCAGGCCGAAGCGCGGTGGCGCGACGCCGTCGGACAGCCAGTCCCGCACCACCAGCGCGGTGCGCTCGGCGTCGGCGTCCTCCTCGTCGTCGGGGCGGGCGCCGTAGCCGTCCTCGAAGTCGACCCGCAGGTCCTCCACCGGCTCGGCGGCGAGCTTGGCCCGCACCCGGTCCGGCACGACCGCCGGCACGCCGAGCAGGCCGACCAGGTCGGGGTGCGCGTCCAGCGCCTCGACCGCCCGCGAACCCCAGTCCCGCACGGTCGAGGCGGTGACCCGGTCGGCCGGGACGTAGCAGGTGTGCACGGGCTGCCTGCCGACCGGCCACCTCGGCTCCACGTCGGTCAGCCGCGCGGTGAGCGCCCGCACCGCGCCCGGGTCGAGCGAGGTCCGGGGCACGTCAGCCGATCCGCTCGTAGGCGGGCAGGGTCAGGAAGTCCACGAACTCGTCGGACAGCGCGACCCGCTCGAACAGCTCGACGGCCAGGTCCAGGTGGTCGCCCCCCAGCTCCCGCCCCGCGCGGGCCAGCACCTCGCGCACCAGGTCGGCGGTCACCGGCGTGCCGTCGTCGAGCACCACGCCGTTGTGCACCCACTGCCACAGCTGGGAGCGGGAGATCTCGGCGGTGGCGGCGTCCTCCATGAGGTCGTGGATGGCCGCCGCGCCGTTGCCGCCCAGCCACGACAGCAGGTAGCGCACGCCGACGTCCACGGCCGACTCCAGGCCCGCACGGGTCGCGCGGCCGCCGGCGGAGGCGAAGTCCAGGAGCTGCTCGGCGGTGACGGACACCTCGGGCCTCAGCACGTCGAGCTGGTTGGGCCGGTCGCCCAGCCGCTCGTCGAAGACCTCCCGGCACACCGGCACCAGGTCGGGGTGGGCCACCCAGGAGCCGTCGAACCCGTCGCCCGCCTCGCGGGTCTTGTCCGCGCGCACCTTCGCCAGCGCGTTCTCCGTGACCTCGGGGTCTCGCCGGTTCGGGATGAACGCGGCCATGCCGCCGATGGCGAACGCGCCGCGCTTGTGGCAGGTGCGCACCAGGAGTTCGGTGTAGGCGCGCATGAACGGCGCGGTCATGGTGATGCTGTTGCGGTCGGGCAGCACGGCGCCCGGGCCCGCGTCGCGGAAGTACTTGATCACGCTGAACAGGTAGTCCCAGCGGCCGGCGTTCAGGCCGGAGGCGTGGTCGCGCAGCTCGTGGAGGATCTCCTCCATCTCGAACGCGGCCGGGATGGTCTCGATCAGCACGGTCGCGCGGATCGTGCCGTGCGGTACGCCGAGCCGCTGCTGCGCGGCGGTGAACACGTCGTTCCACAGCCGGGCTTCGAGGTGGCTCTCCATCTTCGGCAGGTAGTAGTACGGCCGGCCGAGCGCGGCGTTGTGGAAGAAGTGCAGGCCGAAGTCGACCAGCGCGCCGACGGCGGGTTCGCCGTCGACCTCCAGGTGCTTCTCGGGCAGGTGCCAGCCGCGCGGGCGGACCACGATCGCGGGGCGCTCCACGTCGTCGCGCAGGGCGTAGCGCCTGCCCTCCGGCGAGGTGAACGCGATGTCGCCCCGGGCCGCGTCGCGGAGGTTGACCTGGCCGGAGACCACGTTGTGCCAGTGCGGCGTGTTCGCGTCCTCCAGGTCGGCCAGCCACACCTTCGCGCCGGAGTTCAGCGCGTTGATGGTCATCTTGCGCTCGGTCGGGCCGGTGATCTCGACCCGCCGGTCGCGCAGCGGCTCGGGCGCCTCGGCGACCCGCCAGTCGCCGTCGCGCACGGCCCGCGTCTCGGGCAGGAAGCCCAGCGGGCGGCGTTGCGCGCGGCGGCGCATCAGCTCGGCGTGCCGCGGCGCGAACGCCCGGTGCAGCTCGGCCACGAACTCCAGCGCGTCCGGGGTGAGGACCTCGTCCCCGCGCTCCACTTCGCCGCCGAGGACGCGAACACCAGGCATGGAGGCCACCTCTGCTCCGAGTCGACTTCTGCTCAGCGGACTATAGTTTCCGCGAAGCGGAACGGCAACGAAGGAGTGGTGGCCGTGGCCCGGGAGTCCACCGGTGGCGTCCAGTCGCTGCGGCGAGCCTTCGACCTGCTGGAACGCCTCGCCGACGCGGGTGGCGAGGCGAGCCTGTCGGAGCTGGCGGCCACGTCCGGGCTGCCGCTGCCGACGATCCACCGGCTGATCCGCACGCTGGTCGCGCTGGGGTACGTGCGGCAGAACAGCAACCGGCGCTACACCCTCGGCTCGCGGCTGATCAGGCTCGGCGAGACGGCGTCGCGGCAGTTCGGCACGTGGGCGCGGCCGTTCCTGGCGGAGCTGGTGGACCAGGTCGGCGAGACGGCGAACCTGGCCGTGCTGGACGGCGACGAGGTCGTGTACGTGGCGCAGGCGCCGTCGCGGCACTCGGTGCGGATGTTCACCGAGGTCGGCCGCCGGGTGCTGCCGCACGGCACGGGCGTGGGCAAGGCGATGCTGGCGATGCTGCCCCGGGACGAGGTGCGGGCGCTGCTGGGGCGGACCGGGCTGCCCGCGTACACGCCGAACACGATCACCGACGCGGCGGAGCTGCTGGCGTCGCTGGACCGGGTCGCCGAGCAGGGGTACGCGCTGGACGAGAGCGAGCAGGAGCTGGGCGTGCGGTGCGTCGCGGTGCCGCTGCGCGGCGCGCCCGCGCCGGCGGCGGTGTCGGTGTCCGGGCCGGACAGCCGGCTGACCAGGGAGGCCGTGGCGCGGATGCTGCCCGACGTGCTGCGGATGGCGGAGCGGCTGTCGACCCAGGCGGCCCAGGTCTGACCCCCGGGACGGACTTGACTGGACCTCGCTTGCGGGTAGATTACATGCACGTACATACACATGATTGGGGGACGGCATGACCGACCGCAAGTTCCTGTTCGTGCTGGGCAGCTCGCGCCGCGACGGCAACACCGAGCAGTTGGCGAGGATCGCGGCCGAGCAGCTCGGCGACGTCGAGCAGCGCTGGCTGTGGCTGGGCGACGTGCCGCTGGAGGAGTACCGGGACATCCGCTACCCGGTCAGCGAGCGGCCCGACCCGAAGGGCAACGAGAAGCTGCTGCTGGACGCCACGCTGGAGGCCACGGACATCGTGATCGCCTCGCCGACCTACTGGTACAGCGTGTCGTCGTCGACCAAGCGCTACCTGGACCACTGGTCGAACTGGGAGCGCATCCCCGGCTTCCTGGACACCCTGGCGGGCAAGACGCTGTGGGTGGTCACCGCGCTGGCCGAGGAGCACCACCAGGCCGACGCGCTGCTGGACGCGCTCCAGCGCGCCGCGCGCTGGACGAAGATGACGTGGGGCGGCGGCCTGGTCGGCGTCGGGAACCGACCGGGTGACGTGCTGTCCGACACCACCGCGCTGGCGCGGGCGAAGACGTTCTTCGCGGCATGATCACCGGGTGACGACGACCCACCGCGGACGCACGCTGACCCTGTTCTGGACCGATCACCAGGTGGTGGGCCGCTGGTGCGACGGGACCGAGCTCCCGCCGGCGCCCACCACCACCCCGGCCGACCGGGTGGCGTGGCTGGTGGACCTGATCGCCGAGCACCGGCGCGCCTACCCCGGCGCCCGGGTCCGGGCCACCAACCGCCGGACCTGGCGCACCCCGTCCCCGGGCCGCCCCCTCCCGCCCCGGTCCTCCCCTCCCACTCCCCCGCCGATCCGCCCCCACGTGATCCGCTCCCCCTTGGCGCCCCTGCACCACCACGTGACCTCCACGGGCCACCTGAAAGAGTGCTGGCACCACTGCCCCGACTAACCGCGAGTCGTACGTCCAGGACCCGCGAGTCGTACGTTCAGGACCCCCGAGTTGCACGTTCGCGTCGGACGGTTCTCGTCCTGAACGTTGAACTCGGGGGTCCTGCAGGTACGACACGGTCAGCCTGGACGTACGACTCGCGGGTCAGCCCAGGAGGGCGTCCACGAAGGCCTTCGGTTCGAAGGGGGCCAGGTGGTCGGCGCCCTCGCCCAGGCCGACGAGCTTGACCGGGACGCCCAGTTCCCGCTGGACCTGGAAGACGATGCCGCCCTTGGCGGTGCCGTCGAGCTTGGTCAGCACGATGCCGGTCACGTCGACCACGTCGGCGAAGACGCGGGCCTGCGTGAGGCCGTTCTGGCCGGTGGTGGCGTCGAGGACCAGCAGCACCTCGTCCACCGCCGCCTGCTTCTCCACCACGCGCTTGACCTTGCCCAGCTCGTCCATCAGGCCGGTCTTGGTGTGCAGGCGGCCGGCCGTGTCGATGAGCACGGTGTCCACGCCCGCGTCCACGCCGCGCTTGACCGCCTCGAACGCCACCGACGCCGGGTCCGCGCCCTCCGCGCCGCGCACGGTCGACGCGCCTACGCGCGAACCCCACGTCTCCAGCTGGTCGGCCGCCGCCGCGCGGAAGGTGTCCGCCGCGCCCAGCAGCACGGTCCGGCCGTCGGCCACCAGCACGCGTGCCAGCTTGCCCGTGGTGGTGGTCTTGCCGACGCCGTTGACGCCGACCACCAGCACGACCGCGGGCTTGCCCGAGTGCGGCAGCGCGTTGACCGCGCGGTCCATCTCCGGGTGCAGCACGCCCACCAGCACGTCGCGCAGCATCGCCCGCGCGTCGTCGGACGTCCGCACGCCCCGCGCGGCGATCTGCCCGCGCAGCGCGGCCACCACCTCGTCGGTGATCGCCGCGCCGAGGTCGGCCATGAGCAGCGTGTCCTCGACGTCGGTCCACGAGTCCTCGTCCAGGTCGCCCGCGCCCAGCAGGCCGAGCAGGCCCTGGCCGAACGTGGACCGCGACCGGGACAGCCGCCCGCGCAGCCGCTCCAGCCGCCCCTCGGTCGGCTCGATCTCGTCGATCTCCGACGCCTGCTCGGGCAGGTCGACCTCGACGAACCCGCGCTTGACCGAGTCGCGCGGCACGGACGCGTCGTCGCCGACGCCCGGCTGGCCGTCGACCTCGGTGCGGTCGGCCACCGGGTGCTCGACCGGCGCCACGTCGGGCACCACGTCCGGCGCCGCGGGTCCCGCGACCGGCTCGACGACCGGGTCCGCGGCGGGCGGCGTGACGGACGGCGTGACGGCCGGCGGTTCGGCGGCGCGCGGTTCGGCGACGCGCGGCGGCGGGGCCTTCTCGACCACCTCCGGTTCGGGCCGCTCGACCACCGGCGGCGGCGCGGGCGCGTTGAACGTGATCGCGCCGCCCGCCCGGTACCCCTGGGCGGGCTTGTCCTGCTCGGGCTCGGTGAGGCTGATCCGCCGCCGCCGGGACAGCACGACGCCCGTCACCAGGGCGACCAGGAGCAGTGCCGCGACGACGACGATGATCCAGATCAGGGTCGTGGTGGTCACCGGGCAATCCTCGCACGACCCGCGCATGTTGCCGTTCGACGAACCACGTCGAGATCAGGCAACTTTCCCACCACCACTCTTGCGCGCACCCTCCGGTGTGCAATAGACCACAGTCGTGAGGGTGATCGGGCTGATCTCAGGCACCTCGATGGACGCCATCGACGTGGCCGTGGCCGAGCTGTCCCTGGACGGTCCCACCGTCCACCTGGAACCCGTCGAGCACGCCGAGCACCCGTTCCCCGAGCACCTGCGGGGGCAGCCGACCTCGGCCGCCGAGCTGTGCGCCCTGGACATCGGGCTCGGCCGGGCGTTCGCCGAGGTGGCCGCGCGGTACCGGGGCGACCTGGTCGCCTCGCTCGGGCAGACCGTGCACCACGAGGTCGAGGACGGCCGCTGCCTGGGCACGCTCCAGCTCGGCAGGCCCGCGTGGATAGCCGAAGCCACCGGCCTGCCGGTGGTCTCGGACTTCCGGTCGCGCGACGTCGCCGCCGGCGGGCACGGCGCGCCGCTGGCGAGCACCCTGGACGCCCTGTGGCTGGCCGACTTCGACGGCCCGGCCACCGCGCTGAACCTCGGCGGCATCGCCAACGTGACCAGGGTTTCGCCCGAAGGGGTGATCGCCTACGACACCGGGCCCGGCAACGCCCTCCTGGACGCCGCGATGACCGTCCTCACCGGCGGCCGGCGCACGCAGGACACCGACGGCGAGTTCGCCCGGCGCGGGCGGGTGGACGCCGAGCTGCTCGACCGCCTCCTCGCCGACCCGTACTACGCGCTCCCCGCGCCCAAGTCCACCGGCAAGGAGCACTTCAACCGCGCCTACCTGGACCGGGTCGCCGAGGGGATGACCGTCCAGGCCGAGGACTTCCTGGCCACCCTCACCGAGCTGACCGCCCGCACGGCCGCCGCCGGGTGCGAGGGCGTCGTCATCGGCTCGGGCGGCGGGATGCGCAACCCCGCCCTCGTCGACGCGTTGCGCCGGCACGTGGACCTGCGCGCCAGCGACGAGTTCGGCCTGCCCGCCGACGGCAAGGAGGCCTACCTCGCCGCCCTGCTGGGCTTCCTGACCTGGCACGGCCTACCCGCCAACGTGCCGTCCGCCACCGGCGCCGCCGGACCGCGCCCGCTGGGGTCGATCACCCCCGGCCGCTTCCCGCCGCGCCTGCCGGAACCCGCGGTGACCGCCGTCCGCGGTCTGAGGATCGGCCGCCACCAGCGGCCCTGGGATGGAGGACCACGTGCGCGCACTTGACGTCGGCATCATCGTGCTGTTCCTGGTGGGCATGCCGCTGCTGGGCGTGTGGATCGGCGGCAGGCAGCGGTCGGCCACCGACTACTTCGTCGGCGAGCGCCGCATCCCGTGGTGGGTGGTGTGCGTGTCCGTGGTGTCGGCGGAGACGTCGACGCTGACGGTGCTGAGCGTGCCCACGGTCGGCTACCTCGGCACGATGACGTTCCTGTCGCTCGCGATCGGCTACCTGATCGGCCGGGTCGTGGTGTCGTTCGTGCTGCTGCCGAAGTACGTCGCGGGCGAGCTGATCACCGCCTACGGGTTCCTGGGCAAGCGGTTCGGCGGCGGCCTCCAGAGCACCGCCTCGGTGACGTTCCTGGTGACCCGCCTGCTCGCGGACGGCCTGCGGCTGTTCGCCACGGCCATCCCGGTCAAGGTGGTGCTGTCCGCCTACGGCGTGGACGCCTCGTACTGGGCGATCGTGGCGGTGCTGGGCGTGGCGATGGTCGTCTACAGCTTCCTCGGCGGCGTGCGGGCCGTGGTGTGGGTCGACGCGATCCAGATGCTCTGGTACGTCCTCGGCGCGGTCGCGGTAATCTCGGTGCTGAGCGGGAAGCTGCCGGACGGCTGGTTCTCCGGCGCCTCCGACGCGGGCAAGTTCCAGGTCCTCGACCTCGCCTCCAACCCGCTGACCTCGCAGTACGCGCTCCCGACCGCGTTCATCGGCGGCGCGGTGCTGTCCATGGCCTCGCACGGCGCGGACCAGCTGATCGTGCAGCGGCTGATGGCCACCAAGGAGGTGCGCGCGGCGCAGAAGGCGCTGATCGCCAGCGGCGTGGTGGTGTTCCTCCAGTTCGCGCTGTTCCTGTTCATCGGCGTGATGCTGTGGGCCTTCTACCGGGCCGCCGCGCCGGTGAAGGACCTCGGCCTGAACAACAACGACGAGCTGTTCGCGCACTTCATCGTCAACGAGATGCCGTCCGGGCTGTCCGGCTTCGTGATCGCGGGCATCCTCGCGGCGGCGCTGTCGTCGTCGCTGGGCGCGCTGGCGTCCTCGACGGTCACCGACGTGGTGCAGCGCGTGCGGCGGCGCCCGATGACGGAGGAGGAGGTGTTCCGGCAGGGCCGCGCGTGGACCGTGGTGTGGGCGGGCCTGCTGATCGTGTGCGCCGGGCTGTTCGCGTCGTTCACCCGGCGCGGCAACCCGATCGTCGAGCAGGGCCTGTCGATCTCCGGGTTCACCTACGGCGCGCTGCTGGGCGCGTTCCTGCTGGGGCTGCTGTTCCGCCGGGCCCGGCAGCTCGACGCGGTCGTGGCGTTCGGGGTGACCGTGGTGGTGATGGCGTTCGTGATCCTCGGGGTGAAGTTCGTCGGACCCGACGCGCGCCTGGTGGTCGACTTCGCCGCCGCGGCGCCGGCGAACAAGGTGTTCGCGCTCGCCTACCCCTGGTACACGCCGCTGGGCGTGCTGGTCACGCTGGTCGTCGGCGGGTTGCTGTCGCTGCGGCACAGGACCGACGACCCCGTTCAAGCCGCCTTGCCCGCGCGGTAGGCCACCAGCTCCAGGTGCAGCCGGAAGCCCAGGCGCTCGAACAGGCGCTGGGACGACCGGTTGCCGGCCAGGATCGCGGCGGCGGCCTGGGGACGGGCCCCGGACTTCTCGGCGAGCTTCCAGATCAGCTCGGTGACCAGGGCCGCGCCCACGCCGTTGCCGCGCACCTCCGGCTCCACCGCCACGAAGTCGAGGTAGAACTCGGCCGGGTCGGCCTTGCCGGAGGCGTAGCCGAGCACCCGGTCGCCGTCCATCGCGACGACGACGGTGTGGTCCCGGCTGCCGTCCACCAGGGAGCGGCCCGACAGGTAGGTCTTGGGGAAGCACCTCTCGTGCAGCACGGCGACGGCCTGGTGCACGGCGGGGTCCGTGGGCAGCAGGCGCATCTCGCGCGCCGGGCCGGTGCGCGGGCAGCCCACCTCCCGCAGCAGCAGGTTCCGCAGGTCGTCGCCCGTCAGCGTGTGGATGCCGCACGGTCGGGCGGCGGAGAAGCCGTGCCGCTCCGCGAACGCGGCCAGCCGCCGGTGCCCGGTGTGGCCCAGCAGCTCGCGGTCGGCGACGTCACCGAGCAGCGGCGCGGCGGCGGCGTACAGGGCGTCGGCGGTCTGGTCCCAGATGCGGCTGCCCGCCGGGTGGTTCACCGGCACGTCCACGAACGGCCCGTGCAGGAACGCGCGGCGCAGCTCGGTGTCCACCTCGATGCTGAGCGCGCCGCACGCGCGGTCCGAGTCGTCGACGGCGACGACGGTGCAGGAGGGCCAGTCGGGCTCGAACTCGGCCAGCTCCTCGGCCACCTCGCCGAGCGTCTCGCCGAGGTAGCCGATGTGGTGCGCGTCGTCGGCCTGCAGCCGGAGCACCAGGGCGGTGACGGCCTCCAGGTCGGCCTGGGTGGCGGGACGGATGTCGTACATGTCTGAGATGGTCGCTCGCGGGTCTGACTAACGCGAGGGAGTTTTCCGACAGTGGACGCGAAGGACGTGACGGAGGTCGCGGCGCACTGCGCGGCGTTCCTGGACGGCGTGGCCGAGGCCGACTGGACGGCGGTCGTGCCGGACCTGGACCGGACGGTGGCGCAGGTGGTGGCGCACACCTGCGACAGCGTGCTCTGGTACGCCACCGACCTGGCCGCGGGGCCGGTGGAGCTGAGCACGGCGGAGGTGCGGGTGCGGCCGGACAGCGCGCCCCGCGACCTGGTGCGGACGCTGGAGACCTCCGCGTCGGTGCTCGCGTCCGTGCTGGCGGCGGTGCCCGAGGGCGCGCGGGGGTGGCACGCGTGGGGCGTGTCGGACGCGGCCGGGTTCGCCGCGATGGCGTGCGACGAGATGCTGGTGCACACCCACGACGCCGGGCGGGGGCTGGCCGTGGCGTTCGAGCCGCCGCCCCGGTACGCGGAGGAGGTGGTGGCCCGGCTGTTCCCCGACGCGCCGACCGGCCACGACCCGGTGGACACCCTGCTGTGGGCCAACGGCCGCGCGCCGCTCGGCGAGCTGCCCAGGCGCGAAGGTTGGCGCTGGCACAGCGCACCGCCGGCCTCCTAGCGTCGGTGGCATGACGGACAGCGCCCCCGCGCACGGGGACCCCGCCGACGGCGTCCTGGACATCCCCTTCCCCGACGCCTTCGCCTTCGACCCCTCGCCCACCTGGGCCCGGCTGCGGGAGGAGGCGCCCGTGGTCCGGGCGCGCACCCTCACGGGCGCGCTGGTGTGGCTGGTGACCCGCTACGACGACGTGAAGCTGGTGCTGGCCGACCCCCGGTTCTC
This sequence comes from Actinosynnema sp. NPDC059797, assembly GCF_042732085.1. Taxonomy (NCBI): domain Bacteria; kingdom Bacillati; phylum Actinomycetota; class Actinomycetes; order Pseudonocardiales; family Pseudonocardiaceae; genus Actinosynnema; species Actinosynnema sp. NPDC059797. The sequence goes on along the minus strand of NZ_JBHWIE010000093.1, from coordinate 8,941 downwards.
GCGCGCGGCCGTGGTGGCGCCGGGCGCGCCTCGGGCCGGGGTGTCCAAACCGCTGCCCAACACCCTGCCGACCACCGACCCGCCCGAGCACACCCGGCTGCGCAAGCTGGTGTCCGGCGCGTTCTCGCACCGGCGGGTCGAGGCGACCAGGCCGTGGGTGCGCGAGCTGTGCGAGGAGCTGGCGGACGGCCTGGTGGCAGGCGCGGACCTGCGGCGGGTGTTCGCGCTGCCGCTGCCGATCCAGGTGATCTGCACGCTGCTCGGCGTGCCGTACGCGGACCGCGAGCGGTTCCGCGGGTGGGTGGAGCTGGCCTACAGCCTGGAGGTGTCCGAGCGGCCCCGGGTCGAGGCGGCGATGGCGGGCCTGCTGGAGTACATGGGCGCGCTGGTGGCCGACAAGCGGCGCGCGGGGCGGTCGGACGACGTGCTCGACGAGCTGTGCGCCACCCCGCTCACCCACGACGAGCTGGTGGCGTTCGCGCTGAACCTGCTCGTCGCCGGCCACGAGACGTCGGCCAACCAGATCACCAGCTTCGTGGCCACGCTGCTGCGCGACCGGCGGCACTGGGAGCGGCTGGCGGCCGAGCCCGAACTGGTGCCGGTCGCGGTCGAGGAGCTGATGCGGTTCACGAGGCTCAGCGACGTGGGGCAGCTCCGGATCGCGCTGGAGGACGTGGAGGTCGCGGGGGTGCGGGTGCGCGCCGGCGAGGGCGTGATGGCGTCGATCGGCTCGGCCAACCGGGACCCGCGGGCGTTCCCGGAGCCGGATGAGCTGAACCTCACCCGCGCGCCCAACCAGCACCTGGCGCTGGGCGTCGGCCCGCACTTCTGCCTGGGCGCGCAACTGGCGCGGGTGGAGCTGCAGGAGGCGTTGCTAGTGCTGCTGCGGAGGTTCCCCGGCCTGCGCCCGGCGCGCCCCGTCGACGAGCTGGCGTGGCGACGGGTGCTGGTCAGCGGTCTGGCCGAGTTGCCGATCGTGCCGGAGTAGGTGTTGCCGGGCGTGGTGCTGTGGGGAACCCTGGGAGGGTGAGTGAGGAAACGATCCAACTCGAACTCAATGACACCGGGGTGGCGGTAGACCTCCCGATGCCCTCCCACCAGCGCGACAAGGTGCAGGACGTCCCCTACCGGCCGGTCGAGTTCAGTGACGACGACCTGCCCAGCGCGCTGGAACGAGCGGCGATCTGGCTGCGGCAGACCCAGGAGTGGCTCGGCGAAGCGGTCGACGTGATCGCGGTGCACCTGGATTACGACGACACCAAGGGCTCGCCGTACTACAACCTGAAACTGCTGTGCAACGAGGAGGACCTGGCCGGCGCGCCGAAGGTGGTCCGCGAACACTCGAACAGCGCGACTACTGGTCAGTAACGTATTCTGGGCGTCATGCCTGATCGCGTGTACCCGCCGGTGATCGCCGCGTGCAAGTTGATGTTCCGCGTGCTCGACCTGCGCATCACCCGGGACGGCACCGAGCACGTGCCGACCACCGGCGGGGCCGTGCTGGCCTCCAACCACGTCTCCTACCTGGACTTCATCTTCGCGGGGTTCGGGGCGCTGCCCGCGAAGAGGTTCGTGCGCTTCATGGCCAAGCACGAGGTGTTCGAGCACAAGGTCTCCGGACCGCTGATGCGCGGCATGCACCACATCCCCGTGGACCGGAGCGCGGGCCAGGCCTCCTACCAGCAGGCGCTGGCGGCGCTGCGGGCCGGCGAGGTCGTCGGGATCTTCCCCGAGGCCACGATCAGCCGGTCGTTCACGGTCAAGGAGGTCAAGAGCGGCGCGGTGCGGCTGGCCGCCGAGGCCGGGGTGCCGCTGCTGCCGGTGGCGCTGTGGGGCACCCAGCGGCTGTGGACCAAGGGCAAGCCCAAGGACCTGACCCAGCGGCACGTGCCGGTGACGATCGTGGTGGGCGCGCCGATCGAGCCGACCACGGACGAGGCGCTGCGCACGCGGATGCAGGAGCTGCTCGACGAGGCCCAGCGGCGGTACCCGGAGCCCGGCGAGGGGCAGTGGTGGCAGCCCGCGCACCTGGGCGGGACGGCGCCGACGCCGGAGGAAGCGGCCCGGCTGGACGCGCGCCGCTAGGCCGACCGGGTGATCCCCCGCCCCCAGGGGCGGGGCGCCGGCGTCAGGCGGGCCCGGCGGCTTCGGGTTCGGCTCCGGCGGCTTCGGGCCCGGTGACTTCGGCTCCGGCGGCTCGGGGTTCGGCGGCTTCCGGTTCGGTGACTTCGGGTTCGGTGACTTCGGGTTCGGTGACTTCAGGTTCAGAGGCTTCGGGCGCGGCTGCCTTCGGCCCGGACTTGGCCGCCGCCTTCGGCTTCTCCTCCCGGCCCCGCAGCCGCTGCGAGATCACCTGGCTGATGCCGTCACCCCGCATCGACACGCCGTACAGCGCGTCGGCGATCTCCATGGTCGGCTTCTGGTGCGTGATGATCAGCAGCTGCGACCTCTCCCGCAACTGCTCGAACAACCCGATCAGCCGGTGCAGGTTGGTGTCGTCCAGCGCCGCCTCGACCTCGTCCATCACGTAGAACGGCGAGGGCCGCGCGCGGAAGATCGCGACCAGCATCGCCACCGCCGCCAGCGACTTCTCGCCACCCGACAGCAGCGACAGCCGCTTGACCTTCTTGCCCGGCGGGCGCGCCTCCAGCTCGATGCCGGTGGTCAGCATGTCGTCCGGCTCGGTCAGCACGAGCCTGCCCTCGCCGCCGGGGAACAGGACCTTGAACACGACCTCGAACTCGCGCGCGACGTCCTCGTAGGCCGACGTGAAGACCTCCAGGATCTTGTCGTCGACCTCCTTCACCACGGTCAGCAGGTCGCGCCGGGTCGCCTTGATGTCCTCCAGCTGGTTGGACAGGAACTTGTACCGCTCCTCCAGCGCGGCGAACTCCTCCAGCGCCAGCGGGTTGACCTTGCCCAGCAGCGACAGGTCCCGCTCGGCCCGCTTGGCGCGCCGGGCCTGGGTGTCGCGGTCGTACGGGATGGGCTGCGGCGCGGTCACCGCCTCGCCGCGCTCCTTGGCGGCCTCGTACTCGGCCACCTCCTGCGGCGACGGCGGGATCGGCACGTCCGGCCCGTACTCGCCGACCAGGTCGTCCAGGCCGATGCCGAAGTCCTCGGCGACCTTGTTCTCCAGCTGCTCGATGCGCATCCGCTGCTCGGCGCGCAGCACCTCGTCCCGGTGCACGGCGTCGGTCAGCTTCTCCAGCTCCACCGACATCTCCCGCACCAAGCTGCGCACCTGCGACAGGTACGCCTCGCGGCGGGTCCTGCGCTCCTGCGCGGCGTCGCGCTCGCGGGCGGCGCGGGACAGCGACTCGGCGATCCGCTCCAGCGCCGCCTCGCCGCCGCGCACCACGGCCTTGGCCACGACCGCGCCCCGCGCCCGGGACGCCTGGGCCCGCTGGGCGCGTTCCCTGGCCTCGCGCTCGGCGCGGGCGGCGCGGCGCAGGGCGTCCGCCTTGCCCTGCACGGCGCGGGCGCGCTCCTCGGCGGTGCGCAGCGCCAGGCGCGCGTCGACCTCGCCCTGCCGGGCGGACGCCAGCTCGGCGGCCAGCTCGTCGCGGTGCGCGGTGTCCGGCTCGTCGTCCAGCTCCTGCTCCTCCTGGGCGACGAGCAGGCGCTCCTCCAGCTCCGCCAGCCGCAGCAGGTTCTCCTCGCGGGCCGCCTCGACCTTCGCGCGCTGCGCGCGGGCCCGCTCGGCCTCGGCCTCGGCCGACCGCACGGCCGCCGCCAGCCGGTTGAGCCGCTCCGACGACCGGGCGCGGCGCACCTTGGCCTCGTTGAGCTGCTCCTTCACCGCGGCGACCTCGGCGCGCCTCGCCTGCTGCTCGGCCCGCGCGCCCTCCAGGGACGCCGCGGCCTGCTCCAGCGCCCGTTCGGCCAGCGCCAGCTTCTCGGACGCCTCGTCCACGGCGGCCTGGACCTCGATGACGCTCTGGCTGCGGCCGGAACCGCCGACCGCCCAGTCCCCGCCGAACACGTCGCCCTCGCGGGTCACCGCCCGCACCGACGGGTGCGCGGCCACCAGCTCCCGGGCCCCGGCGAGGTCGTCGACCACGGCCAGCCGGTCGAGGGCCCGGTGCAGGGCGGGCCGCAGCGCCTCGGGCGCACCCACCAGCTCCGCGGCCCACCGCGCGCCGGCCGGCAGCGCGGGCCAGCCCGACCGGTCGACCTCGCCCGTGCCGCCGATCAGCACGCCGGCCCGCCCGGCATCCTGCTCCCGCAACAGCTCCAGCGCCGCCACCGCGTCGGACCCGGACGCCACCGCGACCGCGTCCGCGATCGGCCCCAGCGCCGCCGCCAGCGCCACCTCGTACCCCGGCTCCACGGTCAGCAGCGCCGCCACCGAGCCGAGCAGGCCCGGCAGCCGGGACGCCAGCAGCGCGCCCGCGCCGTCCTTGCGGGTCAGGCCCAGCGACAGCGCGTCCACCCGCGCCTGCCACGACGCGATGTCGCGCTCCGCCGCGCGTTCGGCCTTGACCAGCTCCTCGACCCGCGACCGCGCCGCGTCGTTCGCCTCGACGGCCAGCCGGTGCCGCTCGTCGAGCCCCTCGTCGTCCTCGTCCTCGGTGCCGGTCACCTCGCGGGCCTCGGCCAGCTCCGCCGCCGCGACCTCGGCGCGCCCCACCGCCTCGGCCAGCGAGGCGGACATGCGCTCGATCTCCTCGGCGGTCGCGCTCGTCTTCGACCGCAGCGCCTCCACCTGCCCGGACAGCCGGGCCAGCCCCTCGCGCCGGTCGGCGATCGCCCGCACCGCGGCCAGGTGCGCCTTCTCCGCCGCGGACACGACCCGTTCCAGCTCGGCGCGGGTCTCCACGGCCTCCGCCAGCCCGACCCGCGCCTCGGTCACCCCGTCCTGGAGCTCCTGCTCCAGCTCGGCGGTCTGCTCGGCCTCGGCCTCCAGCTCGTCGGGGTCGCGCCCGCCGCGCGGCGCCTCCACGGCCGCCGACAGGTGCCGCTCCCGCTCCACGGCCAGCCGCACCGTGCCGCGCAACCGCTCCTCCAGCGCCGACAGCCGGTACCAGGTGTCCTGGGCCTGCTGGAGCCGGGGCGCGTCGGCCGCGACCTGGTCCTCCAGCTCGTTCTGCTGGAACTGGGCCTGCTGGAGCGACTTCTCCACCTCGGCGCGGCGGGCGCGGGCGGCGGCCTCGTCCCGCTCCTCGCGGGCCAGCGCCTCGCGCTGCGTGACCAGGTCGTCGGCGAGCAGGCGCATCCGCGCGTCCCGCAGCTCGGACTGCACGACCTGGGCGCGGCGGGCGATCTCGGCCTGCTTGCCCAGCGGCTTGAGCTGGCGGCGCAGCTCGGCGGTGAGGTCGGTCAGGCGGGTCAGGTTCGCCTGCATCGCCTCCAGCTTCCGCAGCGCCTTCTCCTTGCGCTTGCGGTGCTTGAGGACGCCCGCGGCCTCCTCGACGAACGCCCGCCGCTCCTCGGGCTTGGACTCCAGGATCGCGGCGAGCTGGCCCTGGCCGACGATCACGTGCATCTCGCGGCCGATGCCGGAGTCGCTCAGCAGCTCCTGGATGTCCATCAGCCGGCACGAGTTGCCGTTGATCTCGTACTCGGTGGCGCCCTCGCGGAACATCCGGCGGGTGATCGACACCTCGACGTAGTCGATCGGCAGCGCGCCGTCGGAGTTGTCGATGGTCAGCGTCACCTCGGCGCGGCCGAGCGGCGCGCGGCCGGACGTGCCGGCGAAGATGACGTCCTCCATCTTGCCGCCGCGCAGGTCCTTGGCGCCCTGCGTGCCCATCACCCAGCGGAGTGCGTCGAGCACGTTCGACTTGCCGGACCCGTTGGGACCGACTACGCAGGTGATGCCGGGCTCGAAGCGCAGCGTGGTAGCCGAGGCGAAGGACTTGAAGCCCTTCAGCGTCAGGCTCTTGAGGTGCACGCCCGGCAGAGTACCCAAGAACGCCGCGCGCCCGGCGCAGGCGCGCTGACCTGCGCGATCACGGTCTCACCGACACGAGCACCCGCTTGTCGACCACCACGTCCAGGCGCTCGATCTCGTCCACCCGGAAGGACGTGGAACCGGGGATGCGCTCGTCCTCCGGGTGGTCGGTGCCCCACCAGCCGCCGATCTCGGTGCGCCCGGCCCGGTCGTGGACGACCAGGGCGCAGCGCGCGTCCTCGGGCAGGTCGCGCAGGGTCATCCACAGCTCCGTGCCCCAGCTCTTGGTGACCAGCTCGATGTCGGCGGCCGCGCCGGACGAGGAGTTGGTGGCCTGCCAGGTCACCCCGGCCGGGTCGTCCTCCAGCAGCCGGGGCACCAGCAGGACCGCGCCGAGCAGCACCAGGACCAGCGCGGCGGCCCCGACCAGCACCGCCGGGCGCGGCCACCGGCGGGCGGCGGCGGGTTCCGGCCCGGCGGGCAGCGGCCACAGCGCGGGCTCCGGCTCCGGGTCGTCGAACGGCAGCTCCAGGTCCTCCAGCCGCACCTGGCCCAGCAGCCCCGGCAGCGGCGCGAGGCGCACCATCTCCCGGCGGCACGTGGCGCAGCCGGGCACGTGCCGCTCGAACCCGGCCCGCTCCGCCGGGTCGAGCGAACCGAGCAGGTAGGCGCCGAGCGCGACGGTGTGCGTGCAGCTCACGACTGGGTCACCCCGCGTTCCTCCAGCGCGTCGCGCAGCGCCCTCAGCGCGTAGAAGCAGCGGGACTTGACCGTGCCCGGCGGGATGCCCAGCACCGCCGCCGCCTCGGCCACCGACCGCCTGCGGTAGTACAGCTCGACCACCACGTTCCGGTGGTCGGGCGTGAGCGCGCGCAGCGCCTCGGCGACCTGCCAGCTCTGGAGCACGTGGTCGACGGCGTCCGCCACCGGCGGCAGGTGCTCGGCCTCGATCGGCACCTCGGAGTGCTTGCCGTCGCGCTTGCGGAAGCCGGAGATCACCAGGTTGCGCGCCACCGTGTAGAGCCACGGCCCGGCCTCGGCCGGGGTCAGCTGGTCGGCGTGCCGCCAGGCCCGCAGCAGCGTCTCCTGGACCACGTCCTCCGCGTGCTGGTGGTCACCGCCCACCATGCGCAGGACGTAGCCGTGCAGCGGGCCGCGCCAACGGCCGTACAGCTGCCTGACGACATCTTCGCCACGGTCCACATCGGTGTACTACGCCACCGGCCCCGCGCGCGTTCAACGTTCCGCGAAACCCGTGATGCCCCCGCGCGCCTCCGACCAGCGCTCCACGACCGATTCCACCCGACCGGGGGTGGTGCCCGAACGCAGCGCGACGAGCAGGTCCCGACAGGCGGACTCCGGCCCCTCGGCGTTCACCTCGACCCGGCCGTCCCGCAGGTTGGAGGCGGAACCGACCAAGCCCAGCTCAAGGGCCCTGGCCCGGGTCCACCACCGGAAGCCGACCCCCTGCACGTGGCCCCGCACCCAGGCGGTGAGACGCACGGTCCGTTCTGCTTCAGCCACGCCAGCCATCCTGTCACTTCACTCGTTAGTGGTACGGTGCGCGACCGTGAGTGCACGGCGCGGTAACCGATCCGTGATCGGCGGACTCGTCGGCCTGCTGCTGGGCGCGGCCGGTGCGACCGGTGTCGCCTTCGCCGGCCCGGAGCAGCTGGCCCCGTTCGTCGGGGACACCGCAGCACAGAGCGCGGCGCCGGACAACCGGACCGGCACCGGTGGCGTGGGCGGCGTCGGCGAGCCCGCGGGCCCCGACGAGCCCGGCGCGGTCCCCACGACCGGGGCGACCACGTCGACCGCGGCCACGACCACCACCACGACGACGACCACGACCGAGGCGACCACCACCACGACCGGCGCGACGACGACCACGGCGCCCGGTGAGCCCTCGACCGCGCCCACCACGACCACCGAGCCCGTCGAGGTGCTGCCGGAGGACGAGGTCGTCGCCCTGGTCAACGAGGCGCGCGACCTCGCCGGCTGCGAGCCGCTGACCGTGGACGAGCGAGTGGTCGAGGCGGCCCAGGAGCACAGCACCGACATGGCGGAGCGGGGCTACTTCTCGCACACCACCCCCGACGGCGTGGACTTCGCCCAGCGGATGCGGACCGCGGGCTACCCGAACCCCGGCGGCGAGAACATCGCCAAGGGCCAGCGGTCGGCCGAGCAGGTCATGAACTCGTGGATGAACTCCGACGGGCACCGCCGCAACATCCTCAACTGCGGGTTCACCACCATCGGCGTCGGCCTGGACACCCGCGGTTGGTACTGGACCCAGAACTTCGGCTGGTAGACCTCCACCGAGCGACCCTTGGGAGCACCGTTGTACGAGACCCCGGAGCCCGACCGCCCCCGCCTGCGCGTGTCGCCGCACGTGCTGCTGGCCGCGTCCGGTGTCGTCGTGTCGACGATCTTCGCCGCGGTCGCCTCGATGGCGGCCCCGACGACCGGCGCCGCGCCCGCGGGGTCCACGCCGCGCGAGGACGTGGTGTCCCGCGACATCCTCACCACGGTGCCCACCGGCGGCTCCTCGTCCGTCGTCACGACCACGGCCGAGACGACCACCACCACGACCGAGTCGTCGTCGACCGCGCCCACGACGACCACCCCGCGCCGCACCCGCGTGACCACGGTGACCAGGCCGGACGGCACCACCACGACCACCACGGTCGAGGAGACCCAGCCGCCGCAGCAGACCGGCAACCCCGGCGGTCCCACGCAGACGACGACCACCACCACGACCGCCCCGCCGGTCACCACCACAACCACCACGACGACGACCACCCCGCCGGTCACCACCACGACCACGACCGAGAGCGGCGCGGAAGGCCTATAAACGATCACCCCGGCGTTCGGTTGCGGCCCACCACACCATCGTGTGGTGGGCCGCTCGAACGTTGAGGTGGGCGCGGTGATCCGCCGATAACCCGAGCACCTGACCATCCGACCGGTTCCCCCGCAGGGAGATGGTGTGTTCGAGGAAGCTCGTCCAGCGTCGCCGCAGCCGACGCCCCCGGCACCGACGAC
>NZ_JBHWIE010000092.1:0-26105 GCF_042732085.1 Actinosynnema sp. NPDC059797 | reverse complement strand
TGCCGGAGCAGCTCGCAGGCTTCCTCGGGGCGCCCCAGGCCCAGCGCGAGCACGAGGGCGCGCACGGGCGCGACGCGCGACCACGTCGGCTCGTCGCGCCCGAGGGAGTCCAGGAACTCCAGCGCCTCGCCGGCCCGGCCGCGCAGCAGGAGCACGCCGGCCAGCACCTCGGCCACCCGGTCCCGGGCGCCGCTCCACCGGGCCAGGCAGCACAGCTCCTCGGCGCGGTCCAGCGCCAGCTCGCGCCAGGCCCGGTGGGTCGTCTCGACGAGCGCGGTGATGCCGTCGGGCGCGAAGGAGGCCGTGCCGCCGGTCCGGCACGGGTTGAACCGCCAGGCCCCGTTGTCGAGCACGACGTGGCCGGCGAGGTCGTCGCCGACGAGGTCGCGCAGCGCGCGCGGGTTGCCGGCGGTGACGGCGTGCAGGGCCTCGACGGTGGCGCGGTGGACGCGACCGCCCAGCACGCCGCCCAGCACGGCGCCGACCTCGTCGGCGCTCAGCGGGGGCAGGCACAGGATCTGGAAGTCGCGCTCGTAGCGCAGGCAGTCGAGGGGGTCGGGCCCGTTGGCGGGCGAGGCGCCGCTCGGCCTGGTGATGACCGGCAGCACGTCGCCGCGCCGGTGCAGGTCGCGCACGACGAGCATGCTCGCGTGGTCGGCCCGGTGCGCGTCGTCGACCACCAGCACCACGCGGCGGCCCTCGAACCGGTCCAGCAGGGCGTCCACCGCGTCCCGCACGGCGACGCCGAGCGGCGCGGTGACGGCGAAGTCCCCGGGCAGGTGCCGCCGCACCACGCCGAACGGGGCCGGGCCGCCGTCCGGGTGCAGGTGGACCACCTCGACGTCGACGCCCTCCAGGGCCCGCCGCAGCGCGGTGGTGCGACCCACGCCGGGCTCACCGGTGATCAGCAGCGGTCCCGCGTGCGCCCGGACCACCGTCGCGCGGATGCGCTCGACCTGCTCGGTCCTGCCGACGAAGTGCCACGGCATGGCTCCTCCAAGGTTCGGTTCACGTGGACCGCGACCGGGTGTGCCAGAAGGAGCACGGCTGTCGCGGCGTCCCCAAACGCCGCACCTCTTCGAGGCGGCACCTAGAAGGTGGCCGATGCCATATGACTGGTCAACGACGAAATAACACAGTCCTCGCTCAATCGGTCTAGGACCGGATGGGCGGACGGTTACAGGGCGTCATTCGGATCAACGGGCAGGTGGTAGGCGACCATGTAGGAGTCCGTGTCGGACGGGTAGACGACCACGAGCCGCATGGTCCGGTTACCCAGAGTGGGGTGGCGCAGGGTGCGCAGCCTGCTGCGCTGCTCGGTCACGTCGTGCTCCTCCCACCACAGCCGGAACTCCGCGCTGAGGCGCTTCATGTCCGCCACCAGCCTGGCGAGCCGCGCGTCGTGCGGGCGCCGCGCGGGCACGGTGCGCAGCCGCGCCACGATGTCCCGGGCGTCGGACTCCCAGTCGACGAACCTGATGCGCGCCGTCGGGTCGGTGAACATCCAGCGGACCATGTTGCGCTCGGCGGGCGCGATCGCGCCGAAGTCGGCGTACCACTCGGAGGTGGCGCGGTTCCACGCGATGATGTCACCGCTGAGGTTGAGCGCGTACACCGGGTAGGGCCCGATGCCCGTGGTGCCGACCAGTTGGCGGATCACCTCCTTCGGCGGGAAACCCGTGTCCAGCGGCTGGGGTTCGGCCACTTGCCCGTGCGCCAGCATGTGCATGTAGCGGCGTTCGTCCTCGGACAGCAGCAGCACCCGCGCGAGGCTGTCGAGCACCTCGGACGAGGGGCGGATCTTGCGGCCCTGCTCCAGGTAGCAGTACCAGGTCGGGCTCAACCCGGCCAGCACCGCGACCTCCTCGCGGCGCAGCCCGGCGGTCCGGCGGCGCGGACCGACGGGCAGCCCCACCTGTTCCGGGTGGATCCTTTCCCGTCGGCTGCGCAAGAACTGCGCGAGTTCACGACGGCCCAGGCCGCTGTCCAACCAAACCACCCCCCTGGAAACGATATCGCCCGCGGTGTCGCACGAGCGGATCCCGAGAGTGTGGATGCCCCCTGCGGCCGGCGCAATGCTGGTACCCGGAGTGCCACCACAAGCACGGTGTGGGAAACGGGCCCGGGCGGACGCATGGTAAGGGCGACGGACGGTTGAGAGAGGACAACTCGATGGGTTTCGACGCTCTTCTCCCACTCGCCGGGCTGCTCGGTGCGGCGGTCGTGTTCACCGGGTGGCTCAGCGTGCTCCGCACGGTGTTCACCCCGCGCCGGACCTCGACCGCCGCGGCGCGGTGGTCGGTGCGGGTCGTGGCCGCGACGGTGTTCACGATCGCCCGGCGCGCGCCGAGGGGGCTGAGGGAGAGGGTGCTCGACACCTGCATGCCGCTGAGCGTGTTCCTCATGCTGTGGTCCTGGCTGGTCCTCCAGGTGGTGGGGTTCGTGCTCGTCGCGATCGCGATCGGGGTCGTGGGCGCCCGGCCCGACGAGGTGGTCCGGTTCCTGACCCTCCACGACGACCAGGCGGCCGGCGCGGGGCTCGGCCTGCTGGTGTGGGTCTCCTGCGCGATGGTGCTCGCGGTGTTCATGGTGCACCTGCTCCGCCTGATGGACTCGTTCCGCCGCCGCGAGCTGCTGGTCACGGGCGGGATGATCACGGCCGTGGTCCCGTCGGACGCCGAGGTCCTGCTCGTCGAGCACCTCCGCACCGGGTCGCGGGAGCGGCTCGACGGCGCGTTCGCCCAGTGGTCGGCGTGGCTGGCCGACATCCGCGCCACCCACGTCTCCTACCCGTCCCTGCTCTACTACCGGCCCGCGAGCCAGTTCGAGTGGTTGCGCGCCGCGGTGGTCGTGCTCGACGCCGCGGCGCTGGTGCAGGCCATCGCGCCGCACTGGGCGCCGCCGCACACGAAGGCGCTGCTGCACAACGGGACGCACTGCCTGGAGGAGTCGGCCTCCAGGCTCGGCCTGCGGGTGCCCAGGACCGAGGTCAGCCTGCACGGGCGCGAGGAGCACGCGTTCTCCGACGCGATCGGGGCGGCCCTGGCCGCGGGGCTGCCGCCGGAGCGCACCGGCGAGGACGCCTGGCACGCCTTCCAGTCCGCGCGGACGCGGTACGCGCCGCACGTCAGCATGATCTCCGCGCACCTCATGTACGACTTCGAGCTGCCGGCGTCCCCGGACCCCGCCGCGGACGAGCGGACGAGGACCCCGGTCGCCTGAGCGGGCGCCGGGTGCCGCCACTCCACCGATGTCGCTTGCGTTTTTCACCAATTTGGGGGAACAGATGAGCAAGGACGACGAGTTACCCGGCTCCGCGATCCGCGACTCTGAATATCTTTCACTTTTCTGCCAGGAGTTCTTCACGCCACTGGCCCGATCCGACCAACGGCGCTGGGCCGAATCCTACGTCCGCGGGCTGATCCACGTCCCGGGGCGGAAATCCATTCGCAGGATATCGGATCACGTCGTCGGCTGGCGCGCCGACCAATGCCTCCAGCAGTTCGTCAACCAGAGCCCGTGGCGCTGGGAACCCGTCCGCCTCGGCCTGGCCCGGCACCTGTCCTCGGCGCTCGCGCCGCAGGCGTGGGTCGTGCGCGAGGTGGTGTTCCCCAAGAACGGCAGGAACTCCGTCGGCGTGGCGAAGCAGTACGTGGCCTCCGCGCGGCGAACCCTCAACTGCCAGAAGGGCATCGCGGTCTTCCTGGCCGGGCGGGACGCGAGCGTGCCGGTGAACTGGCGGCTGATGCTGCCGCGGTGCTGGGACGCCGACCAGAAGCGGCGGTCGAGGACGCACGTGCCCGACGAGGAGCTGCACCGCGAGTGGTGGGGCCACCTGGTGGAGGCGCTGGACGAGATGATCGACGACTGGCACCTGCCGCCGCCGCCGGTCGTGGTGGACGCCCGGCACGAGGTCGGCCTGGAGAACCTGGTGCGGGAACTGGGGAAGCGCGGGCTGTCCTACGTCGTGCGGGTCACGCCGGACACCCCCGCCGCGGCCGGCGCGGTTCGGGCGCCGGAGCGGCAGTCGACCGTCGAGGAACTGGTGATGATGTCGGCCCGGCACGGCCGGATGACGGTCCGCTGGGGGGACCGCGCCGACGGCCCGTCGGGCAGCTCGCACTTCGCCGTGGCCACCGTGCCGGCCCCCACCGGGCCGCCGCGCATCACCCCCGGCACGCCGTACCCCCGGCCGCGCCGGGTGCTGGCCGAGTGGCCGTCCGGCCAGGTGCGGCCGAGTTCGGTGTGGCTGACCAACCTCAACGCCTCGCGGATGACCGAGCTGATCGGCCTGACCCGGCTGCCGGAGCGGACCGGGGACGAGCTGGACAGGCTGCAGGACGACTTCGGGCTCCGGCACTTCGAGGGTCGCTCGTTCCGCGGGTGGCACCACCACGTCACCCTCGCGTCGGTCGCGCACGCCTACAGCGCCCTGTCGCGCCAACGGGACCGGCACTACGAGCTGTCCCTGCGACCCTACGCCTCCGGGGGCGTGCGATGACCGACGTGGACGAACTAAGAGAAGTTCACCTGTTCGCGGAGTTGGAGGACAAGGATTTGCAGTGGCTCGCCGAGGAGGGCGCGCGGCTGCTGCTGGCCGACGGCGAGGTCCTGTTCGAGGACGGCGAGACCGCGCGCCACTTCTACGTCCTGCTCGACGGCGAGCTGCTGATCACCAAGGTGATCGACGGCCGCGAGCACGTGCTGGGCAGGCACTCGGCCCGGGAGGCGCACCGGTCGCCGGAGGCGCCCGCGTCCCACGAGGACAAGCCGGTGGCGGCCCACCAGTTCACCGGCGAGCTGCCGCTGCTCGTGGGCGGCGGCTACCTCGCGAAGGCCACCGCGGTCGGGTCGACCGCGCTGCTGGCGTACGACAAGGCCGCGTTCCTGGAGCTGCTGCGGCGCTGCCCGCAGGTGTGCCAGGTGCTGCTGCCGGTGCTGGCCTGGCGGATCCACTCCTACGAGGCCCACGCGGGCCGGCGGGCGATGCTGGAGGGCCTGGGCACGCTCGCCGCCGGGCTCGTGCACGAGCTGAACAACCCGGTCGCCGCCATCTCGCGGTCGGCGGCGGAGCTGGGCTGCGCCGTGCGCGACCTGTCCGACTGGGTCCTGCGCTGGGGCGGCACCTCGTTGCCCCGGCAGCGGGAGGTGGTCGACGCGGTGCTGGCCCGCGCGGCGGAGAACGAGCAGGCCAACCGGCCGCGCGACGCGTTCGAGGCGGCGGAGATGGGCGACGCCGTGCGCGACTGGCTGGACGAGCGCGGCGTGACCGGCCTCGACGGCCTCGACGTGGTGCTCGCCGACCACGGCGTGACCCCCGACGTGCTGGGGGAGGTGGAGCGGGCGGTCCACGCCGAGGCGTTCGAAGCCGCGATCGGCTACCTCGGGCTGACGCTGTACAGCCGGTCGCTGGTGAAGGACCTGTCGGAGGCGGGGCGGCGCATCGGCGCGCTGCTGGGCTCGACCAAGGCGTACGCCAACCTCGACCGGGCGCCGGAGCAGGTCGTCGACCTGACCGAGGGCCTGGAGGCGACCCTGACCATGCAGTCGCGGCGGCTGACCGGCGTCCGGATCCGGCGGGACTACGCCGACCTGCCGCCGCTGCGGGTCTACCCGAGCGAGCTGAACCAGGTGTGGACCAACCTGGTGAACAACGCGGTCGACGCCATGTCGGGCCGCGGTGAACTGCGGATCAGCACCAAGCTGGAGGCGCACCACGCCGTCGTGGAGATCCGCGACTCGGGCGCCGGCATCCCGCCGGACGTGCTGCCGATGCTGTTCCAGCCGTTCTTCACGACGAAGGACATCGGCCAGGGCACCGGCCTGGGCCTGCACCTGAGCCACGACATCATCAGCCAGCGGCACAACGGCTCCATCGACGTCACGTCGGTGCCGGGCGACACCCGCTTCACGGTGCGCCTGCCGCTCGTGCCGTGACGCGCGGGCGGGGACCGGCGCGCGTCGCCGGTCCGCCCGGCCGGGTCGGGGCGCGCCGGCCCGGCGCGGCCCGCGCGGACCGGGATTCCCGGTCGCGGGCGCGAGTACCGGATCCCCGTCGACCTGCCAGTATCCGGTGTACGGCGGTGCGCGCGAAGCGGTAGGCTCAGACGCGCGGCGTCCGAGGGTGAACGGCGGGTCGCGCACATCCGAAAAATCCAAGACGAAGATCTCCGCGTGGGTTGGGAGAGCGCTCTCACAGGTTCTGGGAGCGCTCCCAGAGCCTTCGCGGGGCGGCTCGTGACGCTCCGGTCAGCCCGGTGCCCCGACCAGTGACTGGAGCCCAGTGGAGAGCACCGCCGAGAACCGCCGGCCCGAGCGGACCCCGCGTGCGGTGGTCGGGCGCGGTCGCGGTCTCGCCGGGGCGCGTCGCCACCGGGCCGTCGAGGCGATGGCGCCGTCCGGCCGGCATGCCCGCTGAGCCGGGTCGCGCGGGACGCCGCGTGGTGGAGCGGGAGGTGTCGGGGCGCCCGGTGGGCCTTCGCCTGGGTCCCGGCTCGGCTGACCTCCGGCCGGCCGATCCCCGCCCGGCCGATCCCCGCCCGGCCGACTCCGGGCCGGCAGGTCTTCTCGTGGCCGATTCCCGCGTGGTTGGCCCACGCCTGGCCGGCCTCCGCGTGGTTGGCTCCCGCCCGCCCGGCCTCCGCCCGACCGGCTCCCGCCCGACAGTCCTCCGCCCGGCGGTCCCGGCGCCGTGACCCGCCGCTCGCGCCCCCGCCGCCCGCGCCCGCACCGCTCCGGCCCCCTGCGTCGGTACCGGGTCCCGCACCTCTGCCCCTCCTGACCACATCCGCGCGCACGCGCAGCCGCCGCACGCGCCGCGGCGATACATTCGCCGTGGCCTGGACACACCGGAGAACCACATGGATCACGACGCGCCCTTCCTCGACGCCGGCCGGCCGGTCGCGGAGCGAGTGGCCGACCTGCTGGAACGCATGACCCTGCCCGAGAAGGTGGGGCAGATGATGCAGCTGGACTCGCGCGAGGACCTGGACGACCACGTGCTGCGCAAGCACGTCGGCTCGATCCTGCACACCTCGCCGGAGCGGGTCGTGCGCGCCCACGAGCTGACCGCCCGCACCCGCCTGCGCATCCCGCTGCTGGTCGCCGAGGACTGCATCCACGGGCACTCCTTCCACGAGGGCGCGACGATCTTCCCCACCCAGCTCGGCATGGCCGCGACGTGGAACCCCGGCCTGGTCGAGCGCGTGGCGCGGGCCACCGCCGTCGAGGTGGCCGCCACCGGTGTGCACTGGACCTTCTCGCCCGTGCTGTGCATCGCGCGCGACCTGCGGTGGGGCCGGGTGGACGAGACCTTCGGCGAGGACCCGGTGCTCATCGGCGAGCTGGCCTCGGCGATGGTGCGCGGCTACCAGGGCGACGGGCTCGGCGACCCCACCGCCATCCTGGCCACCGCCAAGCACTTCGCCGGCTACTCCGAGACGCAGGGCGGCCGGGACGCCAGCGAGGCCGACCTGTCGCGGCGCAAGCTGCGCTCGTGGTTCCTGCCCCCGTTCGAGCGGGTCGCCCGCGAGGGCTGCCGCACCTTCATGCTCGGCTACCAGACCACCGACGGCGTGCCGATCACCGTCAACTCCTGGCTGCTGGACGAGGTGCTGCGCGGTGAGTGGGGCTACACCGGCACGCTGGTCACCGACTGGGACAACGTCGGCCGCATGGTCTGGGAGCAGCGGGTGCAACCCGACTACGCCCACGCCGCCGCCGCGGCGGTCAAGGCCGGCAACGACATGATCATGACCACGCCGGGGTTCTTCGAGGGCGCGCTGCAGGCGGTCGAGCTGGGCCTGCTCGCCGAGGCCGACCTGGACCGCGCCGTGGCCCGCATCCTGGCGCTGAAGTTCGAGCTGGGCCTGTTCGAGGACCCGCGCCACCCCGACGCCGAGCGGCAGCGCGTCGTGATCGACCACCCCGACCACGCCGCGCTCAACCTGGAGGTGGCCCGGCGCTCGCTGGTGCTGCTGCGCAACGACGGCGTGCTGCCGCTGGACGGGGGAGACCGGCCCCGCCGGGTCGCGGTCGTCGGACCGCTGGCCGACGACGCCCAGACCCAGCTCGGCGACTGGGCCGGCTCCTCCGGGCAGGCCGACTGGCTGCCGGACGGCCAGCCGCGCGAGATGATCACCACCGTCCTCGACGGCCTGCGCGACCTCGTGCCCGACGGGTGGGAGGTGGTCCACGCCAGGGGCGCGGACATCCTCACCCTGGCGGCCGACCCGGAGGGCGACACGTTCCCGGACGGCCAGCCCAGACCGCAGGTGGTCGTGCCCTGCCCGCCGGACGAGGACCTGATCGCCGAGGCCGTCGCCGCCGCGCGCGACGCCGACTGCGTGGTCGCCGTCGTGGGCGACCGCATCGAACTGGTCGGCGAGGGCCGCTCCACCGCCACCCTGGACCTGATCGGCGGCCAGATCGCCCTGCTCGACGCCCTCGCCGCGACGGGCACCCCGCTGGTCGTGGTCCTGCTGGCCTCCAAGCCCCTGGTGCTGCCCGCCTCGGCCCTGGGCGCGGCCGCGCTGCTGTGGGTGGCCAACCCCGGCATGAAGGGCGGGCGGGCCATCGCCGAGCTGCTGCTCGGCCGGGTCGAGCCCAGCGGCCGCCTGCCCATCTCCTTCGCCCGCCACGTCGGCCAGCAGCCCACCTACTACAACCAGGTCCGCGGCCAGCACGGCGCCCGCTACGCCGACCACACCCAGGACCCGGCGTTCGCCTTCGGCGAGGGCCTGTCCTACACCGAGGTCGAGTACGCCGACCTCGGTGTGGAGGCCGCGGTCCTCGGCCCCGACGACCACCTCCGGGCCACCGTCACCGTGCGCAACACGGGCGCCCGCCCGGCCCGCGAGACGGTGCAGGCCTACGTCAGCGACACCGTCACGTCCGCCAGCTGGGCCGACAAGGAGCTGAAGGCGTTCCGCCAGGTCGACCTGGCACCGGGGGAGACCGCGACGGTGCGGCTGGACATCCCGGTCGCCGACTGCACCATCGTCGACGCGCAGGGGCGCCGGGTGGTCGAACCGGGCGAGTTCGCGCTGCTCGTCGGGCCCTCGTCCCGCGACTCGGCGCTGCTGCGGGTCGGCTTCACGGTGAAGAGCCCCGCCTGACGGCCCGGTGGTCCCCGGTCCGCCCTCGCGGGACCGGGGACCACCGTCACGACCGCGGCCGGGCCGACCTCTCCAGCGGGTCGCCCGGGGCGGTGCCCGGACCGGCGAGGTGGGCGGACCGCGCTCCCGGCGGTCGGGCGCCGGGGGTCAGCGCCGCGCCTTGCCGACGAACGCCACCGATCCGAGCACCACCGCGCAGCCCGCCAGTTGCGGCGCGCTCGGCCGTTCACCGAGCAGCGCGACGCCGAGCAGGATCGCGACCACCGGTTGCAGCAGCATCAGCGTCGCACCCGTGGAACTCGACATCCGTGGCAGCGCGGTCGAGATCAGCATCCAGCCCACGACCTGGCCGACCAGCGCGAGCGCCACCAGCCACCCGAGCGCCGGCCACCCCGGCGTGAGGTCCAGCCGGCCGGTGGGCACGCCGATCGCGGCGGCGACCACGCCCGCGGACACCGTGGCCAGGACCAGCGTGTGCTCCCGCGCGCCGGGGCCGGTGCTGTGCCGGATCAGCAGCAGGTAGGCGGAGTAGCCGAGGCCCGCGCCCAGCGCGAGCACCGCGCCCAGCACCGGGTCCGGTCCGAACGCGGGCGTCCCGGCGAGCCCGCCCGCCAGCACGATGCCGCCCAGCAGCACCGGCGCCGCGACCAGGAACCGGTTCGGCGGGCGCTCGCCGTGCACCAGGAACGCCACCGCGGGCACGATGACCACCTGCACCGACAGGATCACCGTGGCCACCCCGGCGCCGACGAGCCCGATGGCGTCGCCCCACAGCACGAAGTCCACGCCGAGCCCGATGCCGGCCAGCAGCGGCAGCAGCACCCGGCGGCGCGCCGTGCCGCGCCTGCGCTCCCACCACACCAGCGCCAGCAGCACCGGCAGCGACAGCAGGCAGCGCCAGAACGCGCTGGTGCTCCCGCTGGTCCCGGACACCTTGATGAAGATCGACGACAGGGCGATGCAGCAACTGCCCGCGGCGGCGAGCAGGGCCGGGCTGACCCCGGGCGACGCGGGGCGCGCCACGGCGGGACGGTGTTCGGTGCTGGTCACGCCCCTCAGCCTCGACGTCCCGAACGGCAAGCACCAGCGATTGTTCCTGCACGGAACCCGGTAGCATCCCTTCCGTGTTCGGCCTGGAGCGGATGCGCGCCCTGCACGCCGTGGCGACGCACGGGACGGTGGCCGCGGCGGCGTCCGCGCTGCACGTGACCCCGTCCGGGGTGTCCCAGCAGCTCGGGAAGCTGGAGCGGGAGGCCGGGCAGCGGCTGCTGGAGCCGCACGGCCGCAGCGTCCGGCTCACCACCGCGGGCCACGTGCTGGCCCGGCACGCCGAGCGCATCCTGGCCCAGGTCGAGCAGGCCCGCGCGGACCTGGAGCTGCTGCGCGAGGACGTCACCGGCACGGTGCGCGTCGGCGCCATCCCCACCACCGTGCACGCCCTGCTGCCGCCGGCGCTGGCGCTGCTGCGCGACCGGCACCCCGGCCTGGCGGTGACGCTGGAGGAGGGCGAGGCGGAGGAGACCCTGCCCCGGGTCGTGGCCGGCGGGCTCGACGTGGCCGTGCTGGACAGCTGGGAGCACCGGCCGGTGACCGTGCCGCCCACCCTGTCGCGCACGACCCTGCTGCACGACGTCGCCGACCTGGCGCTGCCCGCGTCCCACCGGTTGGCGCACCGCAAGGTCGTGGACCTGGCCGAGGTCGACGACCTGCCGTGGATCGGCTGGAGCGCCGGCTCCGGCTGCTTCGACTGGCTCACGCGCGTGCTGCGCGACCACGGCCCGGACGCCCGGATCAGCTGCGCCATCGGCAACTACCCCACCCAGCTCGCGCTGGTCGCGGGCAACGTGGG
Organism: Actinosynnema sp. NPDC059797; assembly: GCF_042732085.1. Taxonomy (NCBI): domain Bacteria; kingdom Bacillati; phylum Actinomycetota; class Actinomycetes; order Pseudonocardiales; family Pseudonocardiaceae; genus Actinosynnema; species Actinosynnema sp. NPDC059797. Next base: position 15,140 of record NZ_JBHWIE010000092.1, on the reverse strand, counting down.
CGCCGCCGTCGTCCCGCGCCTCGGCCGGGACTCGGTGCCGGACGGCGTGCGCGTCCTGGCCACCCGCCCGGCGCTCAACCGCACCATCCACGCCGTGACCCGGGCCGAGGACGCCGACCGCGGGGTGGTCCGCGCCTGCGTGGACGCCCTCACCTCGGCCGCGGACCGCTTCCAGAACCTCGTCTGACCGGTCCTTCCGACCGCCACACCCCCTGCCGCCGCCCCGCGCGCCGTAACCCCTCGTGACCGGGCGAGCACACCCCCGGCCTGCGCCTTCGTCGGTCCGCAGCGATGTCGGGCCGGCCGCTACACCACCCCCTCCCCGTGCCGCTGGACTGGGCGCCAGGGGGGCGGCTCACCCACGATGGGGGTTCCGATGTCGGTCTTGGTGCTGGGTCGGCCCGCGGTGTCCGCCGGAGGGGTGCTGCGGCACCCCGCGCGACGGCGGGTGCGGGTCCTGCTGGGGGTGCTCGCCCTGCGGGCGAACCGGGCGTTGCCGCTGGACCAGCTCATCGAGGCGCTGTGGCCGGAGCGCCCGCCGCCCTCGGCGGCGGCGAACGTGCGCAGCCACCTGGCGGAGCTGCGCGGCCTGCTGCGGGCCGCCGACCCCGGGCAGCCGGGCATCGCCTCCACGCGCGACGGGTACGTGCTGGCCGCCGCGCCCGACCGGGTGGACGTGACCCTGTTCCAGCGGCTCGTGCTGGAGGGCCACGCGCTGCGGCGGCACGGCGCGCACCCGGCGGCGGTCCGGTCGCTGTCGCGGGCGGTGGGGTTGTGGCGGGGCCAGGTGATGGCGGGAGTGCCGGTGCCGGACCTGGTGCGGCCGGACGTGACGGTGCTGGACGAGCAGCGGCTGGGCGCGATCGAGGAGCTGGCCGGCGCGCGGCTCGCGCTGGGCCGCCACGAGGAACTCGTGCCCGCGCTGGCCGGGCTCGTGGTGGAGCACCCGCTGCGGGAACGGCTGTGGCACCACCTGGTCGCCGCGCTCGCCGCCTCGGGCCGCCGGACCGAGGCCATCGCGGTCTACCAACGGCTCGTCCGGGTGCTCCACGCGGAACTGGGCGTGACGCCGAGCGCGGCCACCCGGCGGCTCTACGAATCCGTTCGGCGCAGCGGGAAACGGTCACCGTGAACGGGCGGGCACGGCTGGGGAACGGAACCCGCGCCTTTTGTGTGCGCGGCCGTGTGCACCGAATTTCTACACTCCTGCCTCCCCTGAGGAAAGGAGCGCACATGACCACGGCCATGCTGCTCGACGCGGAGGAGACGGTCGCCCGCTGGCGGGCCGGCCTCGACGAGCCGGACAACCCGGCCGGCCCGCTGTTCGCCAGCGGCGAGTTCGCCGAGGGCGACATCGTGGCGTGCAACCCGCCCGGCAGCAGGTGCTCGGGCTGCACGGCGTCCGCCGGCGCTCGCTGCTGCTGACGATGGCGGACACCGAGGTCGGCGAACTCGACCACACCCTGGAGTGGCTGGTCGGTCCCGCGCTGGACCGGTTGGCCGGGCGACTGGCCGAGGTCGCCGACCTCGGCGTCGCGGAGGCGGGCGCGCTGCTGTCCGCCACCCGCGACGCGCTCGCGGACACCCTGCGCCGCCGGGTCGTCCGCGTCCTCGTGCTGGAGCTGCACGCGGCCCGCCTGACCGGCCGGCTCACCGCGCCCGACCCGAGGGGGCGCTGGGAGGAGTTCCTGCGGCGAGCGGCCGAACCCGCGTTCTGGCACGGCCTGACCGACCACTACCCGCACCTGGTCACCCGGCTGACGGCGATGACCGACAACCGGGTGGGCGCGGCGCTGGAGCTGGCGCGCCGCTTCGCCGCCGACCGGCCGCTGCTGCGCGGCGTGCTCGACGCCGACGCGGGCGGGTTGCGCGCGGTCGAGTTCGGCCAGGGCGACAGCCACCGCGGCGGGCGCACCGTGACGGTGCTGCGCTGCGACGGCGGCACGGTGGTCTACAAGCCGCGGCCGATGGACGTGGACCGGGAGCTGGCGCGGCTCCTGGCGGTGCTCACCGAAGGCGACGAACGACCGGTCCGGGTGCCGCGCGCGGTGGTCCGCGCCGGGTACGGCTGGGCCGAGCACGTCGAGCACCGGCACTGCGCCGACGACGCCGAGCTGGACGCGTTCTACCGCGGCCTGGGGCACTGGCTCGCGGTGATGCGCCTGGTCTCGGGCACCGACCTGCACGCGGAGAACATCATCGCCCACGGCCCGGTGCCGGTGGTCGTGGACTGCGAGAGCGTCTTCACGCCCCGCCCGCCGCACCCGCCGACCGGTGCGGGCGAGGCCACCGACCTGGTCGCCGAGCAGCTGACCGGCACCGTCATGCGCACCGGCCTGCTGCCCGGCCGGGGCAGCGGCCTGGGGTGGCGCGGCGTGGACGGCTCGGCCCTGGGCGCCCTGCCCGGCGAGCAGCCCGCGATCGGCCTGCCCGACCTGGTGGACGCGGGCACCGACCGGGCCCGGGTGGCGATCGTGCCGCGCCCTCCCGCGCCGGCCCGCAACCTGCCCAGCCCGCGACCCCGGCTGGTGCGGCACTGGCCCCGGGTGGTGGCGGGGTTCGACGAGATGGCCGCCCGGATCACCCGGCTGGACCGGGCCGGCCGGCTGGAGCCCCTGCTGGCGCCGTTCGCCGACTGCGTGGTGCGGGTGGTCGTGCGGGACACCGAGGCGTACGCCGAACTGGGGCGGATGCTGTGGCACCCGGCGGGCCTGCACGACCAGCCGGCGGCCGAGGAGCGGGCGCGGGCCCTGCTGGCGCGGCACTCGCTGAACACCCGCGGCCCGGGCGCGCCGGAGGTGCACCGCGGCGAGGTCGCGGACCTGCTGGTGGGCGACGTCCCGGTGTTCACCACGACCCCGGCGGAGGGCTTCCTGCGCACGGCGGACGGCCTGGTGTGCGGGCCGCGCGAGGACCAGGTGCGGTTGGCGCTGGAGCGCTGGCGCGCCGCGGACCTGGCGCTGGAGCGCCGCGTCACGCACGCCGCGCTGGTCAGCGCCTACCTCAACCAGGGCACGTGGCCCGACCCGGGCCGGATGGCGCCGCCCGGCGGGGCGGACCCGTCCCGGCTGGACGAGCGGCGGCGCTCGCGGGCCGGCCGGCTGATGGGCGTTCTGGTGGCCGAGGCGGTGCGCGGGTCGGACGGCACCGCCACGTGGTTCGCGCCCGTCCTCGACCGCTCGGGGTGGCAGACCACGCCCCTGACCCCGGACCTGTACGGCGGCACGCTCGGCGTGGCGCTGCTGCTCGCGGCGTACCGGCGGGAGGTGGCGGCCGGTCGCGCGGACCCCGTGGCCGGCGTGGACGACCTGCTGGCCGGCACCCTGGCCACGGCCCGCCGCACCCAGGTGTGGTGGGCCGACCAGGCGAGGCACACCCGGCGCCGCCCCGACCCGGTCGGCTCCTACATCGGCCTCGGCTCGCAGGTCTGGTGCTGGCTGGCGCTGGACCGGCTGGGGGTGCCCGCCGTCGAGGACGCGGTGTTCCTGGCCGAGCAGGTGCCCGCCGCGCTCGCCGCGAGCGAGGGACCGGACGTGGTGGTCGGCACGGCGGGCGCGATCGTGCCCATGCTGCTGCTGGCCGAGCGCACCGGGGAGACCCGCTACGCGGACCTGGCCGTCGAGGCGGGCCGCCGCCTGGCCGCGGACGCCGAGGTCGGGGGCGGCCGGGTGCGGTGGCCCGAGCCGACGTGGCCGGAGGGCATCGGCGGGTTCGCCCACGGCGCCACCGGCATCGGCTGGGCGCTGGGCCGGCTGGCCGACGCCACCGGCGAACCGTCCTTCGCCGACCTGGCGCGCGGCGCGGCGGCGTACGAGGAGACCTGGTACGACCCCGCGCGGCGGGCGTGGCGCGACCCGAGGGAGCCGGGCTCGGTCATCGCGGCGTGGTGCCACGGCGCGGTCGGCGTCGGGCTGGCGACCGCGGACCCGGACGTGCTGCGCCGGGCCGCCGCGTCGGGCCTGCGCGACGGCACGGGCTGGACGCACACCCTGTGCCACGGCGACCTCGGCGTGTGGGAGCTGCTGGTCCGGGCGCTCGACGAGGGCGTGGCGCCGGACGGGGTGACGCGGGAGGGCGTGGATGCGATGGTGATCGGCAGCCTGGAGGCGCACGGCCCCACCACGGGCCTGGCGCGCGAGGTGTACTCGCCGAGCGTGATGTCCGGCTCCGGCGGCATCGCCTACCAGCTCCTGCGCCTGCACCCCGGGTGCGACCTGCCCTCGGTCCTGCTGTTCGGGGACGGGCCGCGGTGACCGCGCCGGCGGACGACCCGCGCGACGGCAACCTCGTCACACCGCACTGGCAGCTCGACGAGTCGGCGGCCACGGCGCGGCGCGGCGTGCTGCGCGGCCTGCCCGGCGTGACGCGGCCGGTGCTGCGGCTGGTCCGGGACGCCGCGCCGGGCCCGGCGCTCGCGGTGGCCGTGCTCCAGGTGCTGTCCGGCCTGGCCGCCGCGTTCGGGCTGTTCGCCACCACCGGCGTGCTGACCGAGCTGCTGGAGGCCGGGCCGACCGCCGACCGGGTGGTGGCGGCCCTGCCGGACCTGCTGCTGGTGGGCGCGGCGTTCGGCCTGCGGGGCGCGCTGGACGTCGGCGTGTCCCTGGCGCACGCCCGGATCACCCCCGCCGTGCGGCGGCTCGCCGAGGAGCAGCTGTACCGGGCGAGCCTGGGGGCGGACCTCGCGGCGTTCGACGACGCCTCCTTCCACGACCGGATGCACCGCGCCCGCGACCGCGGCCTGTTCTACCTGGAGCGCGCCGCCGACAACCTCGTGGAGCTGGTCGGCGCCGTGCTGGGCCTGGTGGCCGCGGCGGGCAGCCTGGCCGCGCTGCACCCGGTGCTCGTGCCCGTGCTGCTGCTCGCGGTGATCCCGGACGGGTGGGCCGTGCACCGGTCCGCGCAGCTGGCCTACGCCAGCGTCGGCCGCACCGTCGTGCTGGACCGGCGCGTGCAGATGGTGGCCGACCTGGCGACCGAGCGGGAGCCGGCCGCGGAGATCCGCGCCTACCAGGCCGAGCCGTTCGTGCTGGCCGAGTACCGGATCGCCGCGGACCCGCTGCGCGACGAGGACGTGCGGCTGGCCACCGCGCAGGCGCGGGTGCGCGGCGTCGGGCGGGCGCTGGCCGGCGTCGGCCTGGCCGTCACCTACACCGCGCTGGGCCTGCTGGTCGGCAACGGCTGGGTGCCGCTGGCGGTGGCGGGCACCGCCGTGATCGCCGTGCGGGCCGCCACCACGGCCCTCAACCGCCTGGTGCTGGCCGCGAACCAGCTCGTCGAGCAGGGCATGTACGTGGCCGACTACCGGGACTTCCTGGACGCCGCCGCCCGGTCCCGGCGCACCGGCGCGGACGTGGCGGTCGACCCGTCGCGGGTGGCGCTGGACCGCGTGACCTTCCGCTACCCGGAGAGCGACCGGGACGCGGTGCGGGACGTGTCGCTCGCCATCGCGCCGGGCGAGACGATCGCGCTGGTCGGTGAGAACGGGTCGGGCAAGACCACGCTGGCCAAGCTCATCGCGGGCCTGTACGCGCCGACCTCCGGGCGGGTCCGGTGGTCCGGGGAGGACATCGCGGGCGTCGACCGCGCCCGCGTCGCCGACCGGGTGGTGATGGTGCTCCAGGACCCCGTGCGGTGGCCGCACACCGCGCACGTCAACGTCCGCGTGGGGCGGCACGACCGCCCCGACGCCGACGGCCGCGGCGTGCGCGAGGCGGCGGCCGGGTCCGGGGCGGACGAGGTGGTGGCGCGGCTGCCCGAGCGGTGGCGCACGCTGTTGTCCCGGCAGTTCCGGGGCGGCGTCGAGCTGTCCGGCGGGCAGTGGCAGCGCCTGGCCGTGGCCCGCGGCCTGTACCGGGACGCGCCGCTGCTGATCTGGGACGAGCCGACCGCGCCGCTGGACGCCAAGGCCGAGTTCGCGGTCTACGAGTCGCTGCGCGCCCTGGCCGCCGACCGCACCGTCGTGCTGATCACGCACCGGCTGGCGAGCGTGCGGCACGCCGACCGGGTCCTGCTGCTGCACGAGGGCGAACTCGTCGAGCAGGGCACGCACGCGGAGCTGCTCGCCCTGGGCGGCCGGTACGCGGACCTGTACGAGCTCCAGAGCAGGATGCACGCCGATGCTTGAGCTGGTGGAGCCGGGCGACCCGCGCTACGACCTGTCCCGCGCCCAGTTCATCGGCCGGCCGCGCGAGGTGCTGCCGCGCGCGGTGGCCCGGTGCGCGGGCGCGGAGGACGTGCGCGCGGCCCTGGCCCTGGCGCGCGACGGGGGCCTGCCGTTCGCGATCCGGGGCGGCGGGCACAGCAACGCCTGCCACTCCGCCACCCCCGGCCTGCTGCTGGACCTGGCCCCGGCCGACGGCGTGTCCGCGCGCGACGACCTGGTGACCGTCGGGGGAGGGGTCCGCGGCGGGCGGCTGGCCGAGGTGCTGGCGCCGCTGGGACGCCTGGTGCCGCTGGGCTCGTGCCCCTCGGTCGGCGTGGTCGGCGCGGCCCTCGGCGGCGGGTTCGGCGCCTGGGGGCGGCTGCACGGGCTGACGTGCGACGCGCTGGTGTCGGCGGAGGTCGTGTCGGCGTCCGGCGAGGTGGTCGTGGCGTCGGAGGACTCGCACCCCGACCTGTTCTGGGCGCTGCGGGGCGCGGGCGGCGGCAACTTCGGCGTGGTGGTGTCGGCGGTGTTCCGGACCGTGCCGGCCAGGCCGCGGACACACCTGCGGGCGGTGTTCGACTTCGCCTACGCCGCCGGGCTGGCGCGGTGGTGGCAGGCGTGGGACGCGCCGGACGACGTGAGCGTCGAACTGGTGCTGCTGTGCCCCGACTACCCGGAGGAGGAGCCGGTGGCGGTGCTCGTCGGCGCGGTGCCCGACCCGGTCGCCGCGGACGAGCTGCTGGGCCGCCTGCCCGTGCCGCTGGAGGTCGAGGTGGCCGTGGTGCCCGCCCACGACGCCGGCCTGGTGCAGGCCACGCCGCACTCGGCCACCGCGCGCGACCCCGCGGCCATCCCGCTGGTGTCACCGCGGCCGGGCATGTCGTCGTCGCGGACGGGGTTCTTCGACCGGCCCCTGCCCGAGGAGGCGGTGGGCGCGCTGCTCGCGCACCTGGTCGCCGGGCGGCGGTTCGGCGAGCTGAGGGAGCTGGCGTTCACGCCGTGGCGCGGCGCGTACGGGCGGGTCGCGCCGGGCGCCACGGCGTTCCCGCACCGCTCGCCCGCGTTCCTGCTCAAGCACACGGTGCTGGTCGGACCGGGCGCCGCCGAGCGGCGCGGCGACGAGGTGCTGCGGTGGCTGGGCGACGGGTGGGCGGTGGCCCGCCCGTGGGGCACGGGCGGCGTGTACGCGAACTTCCCCGACCCGGCGCACGAGGACTGGCTGACGGCCTACTACGGCGCCAACGCCGACCGGCTCAGGGCAGTCAAAGCGCGCTACGACCCGACCGGCGTGTTCACCTTCGCCCAGTCGATCCCGCCGCCGGCGGTGACCGGTCAGGCCGGGAAGACCCGGTAGAGGTCCCGGGCGCCGTTCTCCGGGGCGCAGACGTGGTGGCCCGCACCAAGGTGTCGTGATTATCTCTATTACTTCAGTGTAGACTAAAAATAGTGGTGAGCGGCGGGTTCGTCGCCCGTCGGCCCGCCTTGCTCCAGCCGGACGCATCCCGTCACCCGGTCAGGTCGTTCCACCGGGAGGTTCCTTGTCGGGTTCGGGTTCCCGCAATAGCGTCGCCCGTGCCGGCAAGCGGTGGAACGACCACGGGGGTCGCCATGACCGTCCAGTTGCCCTTCACCCAGCAGCACCCGCTCCGCGTCTCGCCCGAGCTGACCGCGCTGATCGGCAGCGGGGCCGTGCACCGGGTGCGCACGGTCGTCGGTGACGACGCCTGGCTGGTCACCGACTACGACCAGGTCCGCGCCCTGCTCTCCGACGAGCGCCTCGGTCGCGCCCACCGCGAACCCGGCACCGCCGCCCGCGCGGGCGCCTCGGCGCTGTTCGGCGGCCCGATGGGCGACTTCGACACCGAGCGCGCCGACCACCAGCGGCTGCGGCGCCTGCTCCAGCCGCACTTCACGCCCCGCCGCATGCGCGCCGTCCAACCGCGCGTCGAGGCCCTCGCCGAGGAGTTGGTCGACCAGGTGGCGCGGCAGACCCCGCCGGTCGACCTGCACCGGGCGCTCGCGCTGCCGCTGCCGATCCTGGTGATCTGCGAGCTGATCGGCGTGCCCTACGCCGATCGCGACGACTTCCGGGCGTGGAGCGACGCCGCCGGGGACATCCAGGACGCCGCCCGGTCCGCGCACGGCCTGGGCCGGCTCTACGAGTACGGCCGGCGGCTCGTGGCCCGCAAGCGCGAGGAGCCGGCCGAGGACGTGCTGTCCTGGCTGGCCCAGGCGGAGGACGTCGGCGACGAGGAAGCCGCGGTGCTGTCGATGGGGTTGTTGTTCGCGGGCCACGAGACCACCGTCGTGCAGATCGGCATGGGTGCGTTGGGCCTGTTGGCGAACCCCGACCAGTGGCGGGCGCTGCGCGAGGACCCCTCCCTGGTGCCCGGCGCGGTCGACGAGATCATGCGCATCCCCGGCATCAGCGGGGGAGGGGTGCCGCGGTACGCGCGGGTGGACCTGGAGGTCGACGGCGTGGCGATCAAGGCGGGTGACCTCGTGCTGCTCGACATCGGGGCGGCCAACCACGACCCGGAGGTCTTCCCCGACCCGGACCGGGTGGACGTGACCCGCCGCGCCGCCCATCACCTGTCCTTCGGTCACGGGGTCCACTACTGCATCGGGGCGCCTTTGGCGCGGTTGGAGTTGCAGGCGGTCTTCTCGCGGCTGCCCGTCCGCTTCCCGACGATGCGGTTGGCGGTGCCGCCGGAGGAGTTGACGATGCGCCGCGACGCCCTCACCGGAGGTCTCACGGCGTTGCCCGTGACGTGGTGACGCCGGTGGGTCCCCGGGCGCACAACCGTTCCACAACCCGCCCCCGGTAGGCAGTGCGCGGGAGCGGGCACGGGGAAGTGGCCCGCGGACGCGTGGGGTGGTGCATGAGGAAGACGACGATGTGGGTCCTCGCCTCGGTGTTGTCGGTGGGGTTGGCGCCGCCGGTCGCGGCCACGGCGGGTCCGGCGACCGGGATCGCGGGGGCCGGGATCGCGGGGGCCGGGATCGCACGAGCCGTGACCGGGCCGACCGTGACCGGGCCGACCGCGACCGGGCCGACCGCGACCGGGTCCACCGCGATCGGGCACACCGCGAGCGCGAGGGGCGCGACGGCGGTCGCGTGCGCGCCCGCGGCCGTCGAGGTCGGGGACGTGACTCAGGCCGAGGGCACCGGCGGGACCACCGCGTTCCGGTTCGCCGTCTCGGTCGCGGTGGCGCCCGGTTGTCCCGCGGTCGGTTCCGTGCGGTACCGCACGGTCGACGGCGTCCCCGCGGACCGGGACCCGGCCGTGGCCGGGTCCGACTACACCGCCGCGACCGGCGTGCTGACCTGGTTGGGCGACACGGCCACCAGGTACGTCACCGTCGCGGTCACGGCCGACGCCGCGCCCGAGCTGGTCGAGGTGTTCTGGCTGTCGCTGGACCAACCCGCCGGTGTGGTGATCACCGGGCGCAGCGGCGCGGGCTGGATCACCGACGACGACCGCCCGCGCACCTCGGGCTGCCCGCCCGAGGACCCCGACTGCGAGGGTCTGCTGTCGACCGAGGGCACGGGCGTGTGCTGGCGCGGCACCTGCGGCGCGAGCACGCACTTCTCGGTCGCCTCGGTCGAGACCCGGCAGGTGAGCGTGCGCACCCTGGACACCGGTCTCAAGGACCCCGGTTACGTGCCGGTCGAGGACTTGGTGCTCACCGTGCCGCCGGGTTCGCGGCGGGCCGTCGTGTGGTTCACCATCACCGCGCCACCGGGCCAGGACGTGCGGATCCCGGTGGAGTTCCACTCGCCCTCCGCGGGCGCACCGGGGAACATGCGCACCGTGCTGACCCTGGTCAGGAACTGATCACCGGACGCGTCAGGGCCTCGGCCTCGGCCGCCGCGCCCTCCTGCCGGTACAGCTCGATCGCGCGGGCCCGGTGGGAGGCCGCGGCGGCTTCGTCGCCCCGCCGCTCCTCCAGTTCGGCGAGGTCGCGGTGCACGGTGGCGTGTTCGTAGCCGTCCGGTGCGGTCCGGCGCACGGCCAGTGCCGCCTCCAGGTGCTCGCGCGCGCCGGCCAGGTCGTCCCGGCCCAGGCACGCCTGGCCCAGCCGGTCCAGCGCCACCGCCTCCACGTGGGGGTAGCGGTGCTCCCGGCTGATGGCCAGGGCCAGTTCGAACCCCTCGGCGGCGGCGGTGAAGTCACCGCGCAGCAGGTGGACCGCTCCGGTGTGCAGCAGCGTCTCCATCTCCATCCACACGTAGCCGGTCCTGCGGGTCAGTTCCAGCGCCCGGGCGAGGGTGGTCAGCGCCCGCCGGTGGTCGCCCAGCGCCATGTGGGCTTCTCCGAGGGTGTCCAGGGTGGCGGCTTCCAGGCGGGGCGCGTCCAGTCGCCGGAAGCGGTTCAGCGCGTCCAGCAGCGGTTCCAGCGCCTCTTCGGCCCGGCCCGTGCGGACCAGCGTGTTGCCCAGGTTCCGCTGGGACAGCGCCAGTCCCAGGTGGTTGCCGGCGGACCGGCAGCGGGCCACTGCCATGCGGTGTGCCGCCACGGCTTCGTCGAAGCGGCGCAGTTCCGCGTAGGTGTTGGCGAGGTTGTTGTAGACGTGGCCCTCGCCGTCGAGGTCGCCCGCCGCCTGTGCCGCCCGCAGGGCCAGGACGTGGGTGTCCAGTGCTTCGCGCAGCCGCCGGGTCATGTAGTGCGCCACGCCCAGCGCCCGCAGCATTTCCGCTTCGGCCAGCGGGTCGCCCAGTTCGCTCGCCGCCGCGGCGCCCTGCCGGCACAGCGCCACCCGCTCGGGCCAGTGGCCGGTGGCGTCGTAGAAGCTGGTGAGCAGGTAGGTGAATTGCCAGGCCGCGGTCAGCCGGCCGGTTTCCCGGGCGAAACGGGCCACGGGCACCAGGTTGGGCCGCTCGGCTTCCAGCAGTGCCAGCGCGGCCTGCTGGTCGGCCAGCGGCGGCAGCGCCGGCGCCGGGTGCCGCGGTGTCGGCGTCACCAGGTCGCGTCGGGGGTCGAGCACCCGGTTGGCGCGGTCGGCCACCAGCAGGTACCAGTCCACCAGTCGGTGCCCCACCTCGGCGATCGTGGCGGGGGTCTCGTCCTCGCGGGCCCGTTGCCGGGCGAATTCCCGGATCAGGTCGTGGAAGCGGTAGTGCCCGGGCCCCACCGCGGTGATCAGGTGTGCGGCGCGCAGTTCCTGCGCGGCGGCCCGGCCCTCCGCCGGTGGCACGCCGCACAGCGCGGCGCCCAGCGATGCCGTGAACGTCGTGCCCGGCGTCAGGCCCAGGAGCCGGAACATCCGCGTCAAGGTCAGCTCCAACGGCAGGTAGGCGCTGGTCAGCACGGTGCGCACGGTGCGGCTGTCACCGTCGACGGCCAGTGCGCCCAGCCGGTCGGCGCCGGCCAGTTCGGCGGCCAGCGCGGCGATCGGCACGTCCGGTTCACCGGTCAGGCGTGCCGCCGCGATCCGCAGGGCCAACGGCATCCCGCCGCACAGCCGGGCCAGCCGCGCGGTCGGCCCGCGTTCCCGTTCCACCCGGTGGGCTCCCAGCACGCTGGTCAGCAGCGCCACCGACGACCGGTGCCCCAGCGCGTCCAGCGCCAGCGGCCGCACCGCGCAGCGCGCGGCCAGCGCGGCCGGCGACCTCCTGCTGGTGACCAGCAGCCGGCTGCCGCCCGCGCCCGGCACCAGCGGCAGCACCTGCTCCACCGGGCCGGCGTCGTCCGCGACGACCAGGCACCGCTTGCCGTGCAGCAGCGACCGGTACAGGGCGGCCCGCTCGGCGGTCTCGCCCGGCACCCGGTCGGCGGGCAGGCCCAGGCTGCGCAACAGGTGGGCCAGCGCGTCGGCGGCGGTCACCGCGCGGCGCGGGTCGTGACCGCGCAGGTCCAGGAACACCTGGCCGTCGGGGAAGCGGTGCGCGACCCGGTGCGCCCATTCCACGGCCAGTGCCGTCTTGCCCATGCCCGCGGCTCCCGAGACCACCACCACGGGCTGGTCGTCGCCCGGTTCGTCGAGCACCCGGTCCAGCTCGGCCAGTTCGTCGTCGCGGCCGGTGAAGTACCCCGCGCGGGCCGGTAGCTGCGCGGGTCCCGCGGTGGTCCCGGGTGCGCCGTCCAGCACCGGGTCCCGGCGCACCACCGCGCTGTGCAGGGCCAGCAGCCGGGGCCCCGGTTCCGCGCCCAGTTCCTCCGCGATCCGGCGGCGCGCCCGGTGCAGGGCCGCCAACGCCTCGGTGTGCCGTCCGCAGCGGTACAGCGCCAGCACGTGGGACTCGACCAGGCGCTCGCGGGTCGGGTGCTCGGCGAGCAGGCGCGGCAGCCGCTCCGCGGCCTCGACGTGGTTGCCCGACCGCAGTTCGGCGTCCCACCGGCCTTCCAGCGCCGACAGCCGCAGTTCGCGCAGCCGTTCCACCTCCCTCAGCCCCCACCCCGACAGCGGGGCGTCCGCGAACGGCTCGCCGCGCCACAGCTCCGCCGCGGCCCGGAACGCCGCGAGCGCCTCGCCCACCGCGCCCAGTTCCGCGTCCCGCGCCGCCTCACGCGCCTGCCGCTCGAACCGCAGCGCGTCCACCGCCTCGGGCGGCACGTCCAGGACGTAGCCGGGGTTGCTGGTGCGCAGCACCGGGCCGAACCCGCAGGCGTCCAACGCCTGCCGCAGGCGCGCCACGTGGCTGTGCAGCGTCCGCACGGCCGTGCGCGGCGGGTCCTCGCCCCACACCGCGTCCACCAGCCGCCCCACCGGCAGCACCCGGCCGGCGTGCAGGGCCAGCAGCCCCAGCACGGCCCGCTGCCGCGCTCCCCGCAGCGCCGCCGGACCCGCCGGGCCGATCGCGCGCACGGGGCCCAGGACGCCCAGCTCGCCCACGTCGACCCCTTCCTCACCCGGCAAGGCCGACCGAGCGTAATCAGTCGTGTCGGCTCCGCGATACCTCTGGCCGGTCGAAGGTCGCCGGGACCCGCAACAGGTTCACAACCGGCGCGTCGCACGCTCACCGGGCCACTGCCCAACCGGAAGGTGAGGACCCATGCACAACACGTCGCCGCGACGACGGGGCGCCCTGTTCGCCCTGATCGTCGCGGCCCTCGCGGCCGCGTTCCTGACCGGGCCCTCCGGGGCCCGGGCGGTACCGGTCACCCCCGACGTCTTCATGCGCGACAACCTGTCCGACAGCGGGGCCGAGCCCGGCTCCGGCGACATCTGGAGCAGCCCCGACATCGTCGTCTGCGGCACGCCCGCCAAGTGCGCCGCGGACGTGTCGATCACGCCGGGCCAGACCTATTACGTCTTCGTCACCGCGTACAAGAACGGCCAGGGCGACGTGCCCGGCGTGCTCCACCTGTACCACACCAGGGCCGGTGGGAACGCCTCCTGGCCCTCGGGCTGGCAGGAGATCGGCTGGTACGGCACCACCATCACCGCCGCCACGCACACCTTCATGTTCCAGTGGACCGTGCCGAACGACTGGCGCCACTACTGCCTGCTGGCCCGCTGGGAGTCGGCCGCGGACCCGATGACCTTCACCGAGGGCGTCAGCACCGAGGACAACACCCGCAGGAACAACAACATCGCGTGGCACAACGTCGTGACGGCCTCCGCGGTGGCGAACGTCGACTTCCCCGTCGACTTCATGATCGGCAACCCGTTCCCGGCCACCGCGCAGGTCGGCCTGGGCATCGCCCCGGCGGGTGAACCGTTCGTCGGGCCCGGTCGCGTCGTCGTCGACCTGGGCGCGACGCTGTTCGAGCGCTGGCGCGCGGGCGGCGGGCAGGCCGTCGGCGTGCGGCAGGTCGGGACGACCCGGTTCCAGGTGGTCGACCCCAAGCTCGCCAGGTTCACCGGTCTCCAGCTCAGGGGCGGTGAACGACTGCCCCTGCAGGTCATCTTCACCGGCACCGCCGAGGCCAACGGCAAACCGGTCAACGTGTTCCAGACCGACGCGGAGGGCGTCGACCGGGGCGGCGTGCAGTACCGCCTGACCTTCCGCTAGCGCCCGGTCCCGGGGGCGGCCTCCGCGGTGAGCGATCACCGCGGAGGCCGTGGCGCGCCGGCGGGGTCAGCCGATCGGCGCGGTCGTGCTCGGGTGGGTCGTGGTGGGGTGGGTCGTGGTGGGCACCGTGCTGGTCGGGTAGGTGGTGCTGGGCAGGGTGCTGGTCGGGTAGGTCGTGCTGCCCGGCGTCGTCGGGGTCGCCGTGGGCGAGGGGACCGTCGTCGACGTGGGCGTCGGGCGGGTCGACGGGTAGCCCTCGCACGCCGGCTCGTCGGCCAGCCGCTCCTTCGCGTCGGCGATCCGCTGCTCCACCTGCTGCCGCTCCAACTTCGCGACCTCCCAGGCGGTCTTGGCGCGGTCCAGCTCCTCGCGCGACACGGCGCCGCTGTCGGCCAGCCTCTGCATCGCGTCGTAGTGGGCCTTCGCCAGCCGCTCCAGCTCCTGGCGCGGGGCCAGCTCGTCGAGCAGCCGGTTCAGCTCCAGCGACAGCGAGACGCATTTCTTCTTCGGGTCGTCGCCCAGCTCGTTGCGGCACCCGGCCTCGGCGTACTTCGCGTTGTTCAACGCGATGGCGGCCTGGTGCAGCGCCCTCTCGGCGGCACGCAGGTCGCTCGCGGAAGCGGCGTTGCGGTCGAACAGCGCCTTGATCCGGTCGTAGTGGCGCCTGGCCTGGTCGTGCAGCAGTTGCTGCTTGTCGACCTCCATCTTCTCGATGAGGCAGGCGTTGCCGTTGGGCGGCACCTGCGGGTAGGGGGTGGTCGGCGGCACGGGGGCCGCCAGCGCGACGGTCGCCGCCGCGACGACGGCGACCACCGGTAACAGGATGCGGAGCAGGGTTCTCACGGAAGTCCTCCCGGGGCGCGTCCGGCCGGGTGGGACCCGGCGGAGCGATGCGACGGTAGGGCAACGCCGGCGCGCCCCGACAGCCTCCGGTCGCCACTTCCGCAGGTGGACGCCCCGAACCGGTTCAGGTTCCCGCACCCCGCACCCCGCCGCGCGCACCCCACCGCGCGCACCCCACCGCGCGCACCCCAC
>NZ_JBHWIE010000091.1:0-26141 GCF_042732085.1 Actinosynnema sp. NPDC059797 | reverse complement strand
GCCCGCCCACTCGCCCGGCCCACGGCTACGACGTTGATCGAGGGGGGGGGGCGGGGACGGCGGGGGGGCCGGGTTCGCCCCACCCCCCCGGGGGGGCCGCCGCCCGCCCCCCGCCCCCGGCTGGTGGCGCAGGCGCCCACCGAGGACGAGTGGCAGGTCGACCGCAAGGCCGAGGCGACCGACCAGCTGTGGGAGGTCTACGAGGCCCGGCAGGCGCGGCTCGACGCGGCGGGCGGCTCGGTCAGCACCGTGGTGTGGTTCGTGCTGATCGCGGGCAGCGTGCTGTCGATCGTCCTGGCGCTGCTGTTCGGCGGTCCGCTCATGCGCACGCACGTGCTCATCGTGGCCACCCTCACCGCGACGATCACCCTGCTGCTCTACGCCACCTACCAGCTCCAGAACCCGTTCGGCGGCGGCGCGGAGGTGTCGCCGGAGGCGTTCGAGGCCGCGATCGAGCGATTCGGATGATCGAGTTCCTCGCGCTCGCGGCCTGCGCCACCATCCAGGTGGAGGCCGGTGGGCACGGGCCGTCCTCGGTGTTCGAGGTGCGGTTCCCGGAGGGCTCGTCGACCCCGCTCGGCACGCTGGACCGGCGCGTCAACGCCATCGGCTACTCCCACGCGCAGGACCTCGTCTACGGCGTGGACGACGACGGCAGGCTGATCGCCCTGAACCGCCAGGGCAGGCTGGTCGGCACCCCGACCAGGCCGGTGCACCTGCTGCGGCACGCGGTGGCCGGCGCGGTGGTGGGGGAGCGGCTGGTGGTGCGGGTGGGGCCGTGGCTGTACTCGGTCGACATCAACCCGCGCAGCCCGGGGTACGGCAGCATCTCGCACGAGGCGTCGCTGTGGCCGGCCGAGGGCCTGGACGTGGACGACTTCGACCACAACGCCGCCGACGGCCTCCTCTACGGCGTGTCCACGCACGGGCGCGGCTCCACCGTGGTGGCGATCAACCCGACCACCGGCCGGGTGACCAGGGTGCCGGGCGTCGGCAGGCTCCCGGGCGGGTCGAGCTACGGCGCGGTGACCCTGAGCCGCGACGGGTCGCTCTACGTGACGAACAACCGCAACGACGGCCGCAGCGTGCTGTACCGGGTGGCGCTGGACGGCTCGGGCACGGTCACCGAGATCACCTCGCGGCGCAGTCTGAACACGATCGACTCGTCGGGCTGCCTGGCGGCCCCGCCGGTGGTCGACCCGCCGGACCCGCCCACCACGACGACCACGCCGCCGCCCACCACGACGACGACCCCGCCACCCACCACGACGACACCACCCCGCACCACGACGCCCTCGCCGCCCACCACGACCACGGTGCCGGCGCCGGGCCCGGTCCCCTCGCCGCCACCGCCACCGCGCACGACCACCCGGGCCGCCCCGCCCCCGCCGGTCACGACCACCTCGCCGCCGACCAGGCCGGCGCCCGCGCCGGAGCCCCCGGAGCCCCCGGAGCCCCCGGACCTGCCGCCCGGAGCACTGCCGGCGGCGCCACCGGCGAACCTGGAGCCCCCCGAGCGGGAGGACACGGCCGAACCGGCGTTGCGGAACAACGTGCGCGACCAGCGCCGCTGGGGCCTGGCGGCGGTCCTGCTGATCATCGGCGCGGGCGCGGTGGCCCGACAAGCGGCCCACCGCCGCCGCTGACCCACGGCCCCGCCCCCCTCGGCCTCACACCGCCAGCATCCGCCGCACCTCCTCGTCGTGCAGCTCGGCCGCCGGTCCCGCGTGCACGACCTCGCCCGCGTCCATCACCACGAACCCGTCCGCCAACTGCAGCGCGAAGTCCAGGTACTGCTCGACCAGCAGCACGGTCAGCCCGGCCTCCCGGTGCAGCCGCTCCACGGCCGCCTCCACCTCGTCGATCACCGAGGGCTGGATCCCCTCGGTCGGCTCGTCGAGCAGCAGCAGCCGGGGCCGGGTGACCAGCGCCCGCGCGATGGCCAGCTGCTGCCGCTGCCCGCCGGACAGGAAACCGGCCGGCCGCTTGAACAGCCCGCGCAGCGCCGGGAACACGTCCAGCGCCTCGTCCACGGCCGACGCGTCGCGCCGGCCCGTCGCCTCCAGCGTCACCTGGAGGTTCTCCCACACCGTGAGCTGCGGGAACGACACGTGCCCCTGCGGCACGTACGCCATGCCCGCCCGCACCCGCCGGTGCGTCGGCGCCCTCGTCACGTCCTGCCCGTCGAACACCACGCGCCCCGCCGTGGGCGTCAGCGTGCCCATGATGGTCTTGAGCAGGGTCGTCTTGCCGACCCCGTTGCGCCCCATCACGCACACCAGCGACCCGGCGGGCACCTCCAGCCCCACGCCGAACAGCACCCGCGCCCGCC
Source organism: Actinosynnema sp. NPDC059797 (assembly GCF_042732085.1). Lineage (NCBI taxonomy): Bacteria > Bacillati > Actinomycetota > Actinomycetes > Pseudonocardiales > Pseudonocardiaceae > Actinosynnema > Actinosynnema sp. NPDC059797. Next base: position 23,809 of record NZ_JBHWIE010000091.1, on the reverse strand, counting down.
CGTAGGCCGCGTCCACACCCGTCACCGACAGCATCAGGTCACCGCCTCGCCCTTGGCCCGCCCCAGGTACACCTCGCGCACCCGGGGGTCGGCCCGCACCTCGGCGACCGAGCCCTCGCGCAGCACGCGCCCCTGGTGCAGCACGGTCACCTTGCGCGCGTACCGGCGCAGGAACTCCATGTCGTGCTCGACCACGACCACGGTGTGCGTGGCCGCGATCCGGTGCAGCAGCTCCCCGGTGCGCTCGCGCTCGGCCCGGCTCATGCCGGCCACCGGCTCGTCGAGCAGCAGCAGCCTCGGCCGCTGCACCAGCAGCATCCCGATCTCCAGCCACTGCCGCTGGCCGTGCGAGAGCACCCCGGCGGGCCGGTCCGCCAACGCGGTCAGGTCAGCCGCCTCCAGCGCCGCCGCCACCTCGTCGGACACCCCGCGCCGCCGCCGCAGCAGCGACCGCAGCGGCAGCCGGAAGCTGCCCGCCAGGTCGAGGTTCTCCACCACGGTCAGCTCCTCGAACACCGAGGCGGTCTGGAACGTCCGGCCCACGCCCAGCCGCACGATCCGGTGCTCCCGCTCGCCGACCAGCTCCTCGCCGCCGAACCGGACACTGCCCGACGCGGGCCTGGTCAACCCGGTGACCACGTCGATCAGGGTGGTCTTGCCCGCGCCGTTGGGCCCGATGAGGAAGCGCAGCTCGCCCTCCTCGACGGTGAGGTCCAGCCCGTCGACCGCCGCGAACCCGTCGAACACCACGCGCAGCCCGCGCACCTCCAGCAACGCCGTCACGCCGCCACCTCCGCGGACCGCGCGGGTCCGGCCTTCCGCGCCACCCGGTGCCGCACCGACTCGACGACCCCGGCGAGCCCGCGCGGCGCGAACACCAGCACGAGGATGAACAGCCCGCCCTGGAGGTACAGCCAGCCCTCGGCGAAGTCCTCGCTGAACAGCGTCTTGGCGTAGTTGACCGCGATGGCCCCGGCAACGGCGCCCGCGAGCGCGAACCGCCCGCCGACCGCCACGCCCACCAGCAGCTCCAGCGACGGCACGATGCCCAGCATCGCGGGGGAGATGATCCCCACCACCGGCACGAACAGCGCGCCCGCCAGCCCGGCCATCACCGCCGAGGCGGTGAAGGTGATCGTCTTGACGACCGCGGGGTCGTAGCCGAGGAACCGCACCCGGTCCTCGCCGTCGCGCACGGCCACCAGCAGCCGCCCGAACCGGCTGCGCACCAGCAGCTTCGCCACCAGGAACGTCGCGCCGAGCACGACGGCGGTGATCGCGTACACGGCGCGCTGCCCGTTCGGGTCGGTCAGGTCCAGCGCGAAGAACGAGCTGAAGTCGGTCAGCCCGTTCGTGCCGCCGGTCAGGCCCTGCTGCCCGACGAGCAGGATCACGAACGCGGCGGCCAGCGCCTGCGACAGGATGGCGAAGTACGCGCCGCGCACCCGCTGCCGGAACACCAGCAGGCCCAGCAGGAACGCCACCAGCCCCGGCAGCACCACCACCGCGGCCAGCGCGAACACCGGGTTGGCGAAGGGCGCCCACAGCGCGGGCAGCTCCTCGACGCCGCTCCACACCATGAAGTCCGGCAGCCCGGCCGGCCCGGCCTCCTCCAGCTTCAGGTACATGGCCATGGCGTAGCCGCCGAGGCCGAAGAACACCCCCTGGCCGAGGGTGAGCATCCCGCCCTTGCCCCACGCCAGGGCGATGCCGACCGCGACGATGGCGAAGCACAGGTACTTCGCCAGCAGGCCGAGGCGGAACGGGGACAGCGCGAACGGCGCCAGCGCCAGCAGCACGACGCACGCGACCAGCGAGATCCGGCCCAGGCTCATACCAGCGCCCTCCCCTTGAGCACGAACATGCCCTGCGGCCGGACCTGGAGGAACGCGATGACGACCACGAACACCAGGACCTTGGCCAGGCTCGCGTCGGTCCAGAACTCCAGGTAGCCGTTGAGGAACCCGAGCGCGACCGCGGCCAGCACCGCGCCGCGCAGTTGGCCGAGGCCGCCCGCGACGACGACCAGGAACGCGTCCACGATGTAGAAGGTGCCCAGGCCGGGCCCGACCGGGCCGACGAGCGTCAGCGCGACGCCCGCCACCCCGGCCAGTCCGGAACCGAGCAGGAACGTGAACCGGTCGACGCGGCCGGTGGCGATGCCGCTGTACCCGGCCAGCTCCCGGTTCTGCACCACCGCCCGCATCCGCCTGCCCTGCGGCAGCCGGGTCAGGTACCACCACACGCCGACCACGCACAGCGCGGCGAGGGCGATGATGAACACCCGGTTGTGCGGCAGGCGGACGCCGAGCACGTCGACGCCGCCCACCAGCCAGGCCGGCGCGGTCACCTGGACGTTCGGCGCGCCGAAGACGTCGCGCGCGAGCTGCTGGAGCACCAGGCTCACGCCCCAGGTGAGCAGCAGCGTGTCCAGCGGCCGCCCGTAGAACCGCCTGATCAGCGACCACTCCAGCAGTAGCCCCAGCGACCCGGCCACGGCGAAGGCCACCGGCAGGGCGAGCAGGAACGACTGGCTGGTCAGCCCTTGAAGGAGGTAGGCGGTGTAGGCGCCCGCCATGATGAACTCGCCGTGCGCCATGTTGATCACGCCCATCTGGCCGAACGTGAACGTCAGGCCGAGCGCGATGAGCAGGAGCACCGCGGCGATGCTCAGGCCGATGGGCAGTTGGTTGGCCAGTGCCTCCACGTGCGCCTCCTCAGCCCAGGCCGTTCGCCCAGTCGTAGCCCCGCAGGTAGGGGTCGGGTTCGATGGGGCCGTCGGAGGCCCACACCTCCTCGATCTGGCCGTCCGCCCGGACCACGCCGATGCGCGCGGTCTTGGCCACGTGCTGGTTCTCGCCGTCGATGGTGGTGGGCCCCTCGGGCGCGTCGATCGAGATGCCGCCCGCGGCCTTGCGCACCGCCTCCACCTCGGTGGTGCCCGCCTTCGCCACCGCCGCCGCCCACAGGTGGACCGCGTTGTAGCCGGCCTCCATCGGGTCGGAGGTCACCTTGTCCGCGCCGTACTTCGCCTTGAACGCCTTGACGAACGCCTCGTTCGCGGGGGTTGCGGTGGTCTGGTAGTAGTTCCACGCCACCAGGTGGCCGGCGACGTTCTCCGGGCCGATGCCCCTGACCTCCTCCTCGGCCACGCTCACCGACACCACGGGCGTGGACCCGGGCGTGATGCCGGCACCGCGGAGCTGCTTGAAGAACGCCACGTTGCTGTCGCCGTTGAGGGTGTTGAACACCGCGTCCGGCTCGGCGTCGGCGATCTTGTTGACCAGCGTGGAGTACTCCGTGTGCCCCAGGGGCGTGTACTCCTCGCCGAGCACCTCGATGCCCTTGGCCGCCGCGTAGGCCTTGATGACCTTGTTGGCGGTGCGGGGGAACACGTAGTCGCTGCCCACCAGGAACAGGCGCTTCCTGCCCTGCGCGACCAGGTAGTCCAGGGCGGGCACGATCTGCTGGTTGGTCGTCGCGCCCGTGTAGAAGATGTAGGGCGAGCTCTCCAGCCCCTCGTACTGGACCGGGTACCACAGCAGCGCCTTGTTGCGCTCGAACACCGGGAGCATCGCCTTGCGGCTGGCCGAGGTCCACCCGCCGAACACGGCGGCGACCCGGTCCTGCGAGATCAGCTTCTGCGCCTTCTCCGCGAACGTCGGCCAGTCGGACGCGCCGTCCTCGGTCACCGGCACCAGCTTCTTGCCCAGCACGCCGCCCTTGGCGTTGATCTCCTCGACGGCGAGCAGCTCCGCGTCGCGGACGGTCACCTCGCTGATGGCCATGGTGCCGCTCAGGGAGTGCAGGACACCGATCTTGATCTCGTCGCCGGACTCGACCGCGCCCGAGCCGGGCTCGTCGACGCAGGCGGTGGTCAGCAGGACCGGAAGCAGGAGGGCGAGCAGACCTCGTCGTGGGGTTCTGGTGCGCACCGGCGGCTCCTTTCGGCTGGTGGAACCGCGAAGCTATGAACCGCGTGTTTCGTGCCGGATCCCCGGTGTTACGTTCGCGTGGCCAGGTGCTCACCGCGCTCCGCCGTGACCGAGTCGTTGCCGCACAAGGGCTTTTGGCCTCTATTCCCGATCGCGTGGGAGGTGCGGGTCCTCCGAAGGTAGGACCCCGGCGGGTACGGTCGAAGGACGTGCCGAGCGCGGCCGCGATCCTACGTTCGGGGGCATGAGCGGTCGGATTGCGGCACTGGACGTGCTGCGCGGGGTGGCGATCCTCGGAACCTTCGGCACGAACGCGTGGGTGTTCACGCACCCGGACGGTGCGAGCGGGTTCCTCAACCTCCTGGGCGGGGCCGACGACGACGGCGGCGCGCTGCTGCGCCTGCTGACGAACGGCAAGTTCCTCGCCCTGCTGTCGATCATGTTCGGCATCGGGCTGGCCATCCAGCACCGGTCGGCGCTGCGGCGGGGCGCCCGCTGGCCCGGCTGGTACCTGTGGCGCTCGGCCCTGCTGCTCGTCGAGGGCCTGCTGCACTACGTGCTGATCTTCGAGTTCGACGTGCTGATGTTCTACGCCGTGGTGTCCGTCGCGATCGCCTTCCTGGTCGGCCGCGGCGGGCGCGCGGTGAAGGGCTGGGCGATCGGCATCGGCCTGGTGCACGTGTCGCTGGTCGCCCTGATCACCCTCGCCCTGGTGTCCGGCGCGGCCGAGTTGGACGGCGGCCCGGTGCTGCCGGTCGACAGCTGGTGGACCCAGGTCCGGGACCGGGTCGAGCACTTCGCCTACTTCCGCGCCGAGGCGTTCTTCGTGCTGCCGCTGAGCGCGGTGCTCTTCCTGGCGGGCGCGCGGCTGTTCGGGGCCGGCGCGCTGGAGGACTCGCCGCGCGGCCTGCGCCTCCAGCGCCGCCTGGTGCTCTGGGGGCTGGGCCTGGGCGTGCCGCTGAACGTGCTCACCACCCTGGCCGGCCCGGACTGGTTCGCCGTGGACCGCTACCTGTGCGCGCCGCTGGTGGCGTTCGGCCTGCTGGGCGGCATCACGTGGCTGGTCAACCGGATGCGGGCGGAGCAGGGCGTCCTGCGCGCCGGCCTGAGCGCGGTCGGCCGGGCCGCGCTGAGCTGCTACGTCGCGCAGAACCTGCTGGCGTCCGCGCTCTGCTACCCGTGGGGCCTGGGCCTGGCGACGCGCTTCGGCGGCGCCTGGTTCACGGTCGCGGTCTGGTTCGCCGTCTCGGCCCTGCTGGTGGCGGGCGCGTCCTGGTGGCTGGCCAGGTTCTCCCGCGGCCCGGTGGAGGCCCTGTGGGACCGCGCCTACCGCGCGCCGCAACGGCTCACCCGCCCGCCGGCGGCCGACCGGGGGTGAGGTTCTCCGCAGGGGGAGCCGCCGGTTCTCCGCCGGGACCCCGCCCGGTTTCCCCCACGCGAGTCGGAGGTTTCCCGCATGGTCCCCCACCCGCCGCCTCCGTAGCGTCGACGCCGTGATGATCAAACCCCTGGCGCTGGTCGTGGCCCTCACCGCGACCGGCGCCCTTCCCCTGGACCAACTCGACACCTGGGTCGACAACCGCTGGGCCTCGGCGGCCCTCGTGCGGGTGGAGGACGGCGGCGGCACGAGGGCGCACGCCGCCGGCGAGGCCCGCGCGGACGGGCACTTCCGCATCGGCAGCGTCACCAAGACGTTCGTGGCGACCGTCGTGCTGCAACTGGTGGACGAGGGCGAGGTGGGCCTGGACGACCCGATCTCCCGGTACGTCGACGGCGTGCCGAAGGGCGACGAGATCACGGTGCGCCAGGTCCTGAACCACACCAGCGGCCTCTACGACTACGCCCACGGGGAGGGCTGGTCGACCAACCGCTGGCGCGGCGCCGAGCGGTTCCGATCCTACCGACCGGGCCAACTGCTCGCCGAGGCGTTCAGCCACCCGTCGAACTTCGACCCGGGCGAGGGCTGGCGCTACTCCAACACCAACTACGTCGTGGCCGGCGCGCTCGTCGAACGGGTCACCGGGCGGCCCTACGGCGACGAGGTCGCCGACCGGATCGTCGAACCCCTGGGCCTGCGGCACACCAGCGTGCCGGGCAACCGGCCGGGCCTGCCCCGCCCCCACGCCCGCGGCTACGCCGAGGTGGGCGGCCGCCTGGTCGACGCCACGCTGATGAACCCGTCGCTGGACTGGGCGGCCGGCGAGATGATCTCCACCGCCGGCGACCTCAACAGGTTCCTCGACGCCCTGCTGGGCGGGGACCTGATCAGCCCGGGGTCGCTGGCGGAGATGCGCACCGCGGAGGCGACGGGCTCGATCTTCGCCTACGGCCTGGGCCTGCAGCGCTACGACCTGCCGTGCGGCACCTCGGTCTGGGGTCATGGCGGCGAGCTGATCGGCTACCTGACCTACGCCGTCCGCGCCGACGACGGCAGGCGGGCCACCCTCTCGTACAACCCGCTGCCGGGAGAGGTGCCGGCCGAGGCCGTGATCGGCCTGTTCAGCGCGGTGTTCTGCCCGGCGTGACCGGCGGGTGGCGCCGCGGCCCCCTCCTCACGGACCGCGACGCCACCCGCCACCCCCGACACCGGCGCCGGACCGCGCTCAGGCGTCCTTCAACCGGGTCCGCACGTCGGCCAGCGGGTAGTTGTCCCAGAAGTAGGTGTCGGCGGCGTTCTGGTCCTGCGCGAAGTTGATCGCCTCGGCGATCTTCCCGTCCTCGATCCGGAACGCCAGCGCCCAGGTGATGTCCAGGCCCTCGGGGTTCGTGCTCCACCCGCGGTGCAGGTCGACGACCCAGTCACCGTCCGCGGCCAGGAACAGCGGCTCCGCCTTGAAGCCCGCCTTGGCCAGCTGGCCGAAGAAGTCCAGCACCTCGTCGGCGCCGACCTTCGTGCCCGACAGCGGGTGGCGGCCGGGGATCGTCCAGCGGATGTCATCGGCGAAGAACGCCTTCAACGCGGGGACGTCACCCGAGGCGTAGGCCTGGTAGTACGCGCGGATCAGCTCCACGTTGGGGTGGTCCTGGGACACCGGTTCGTTCCTCCTCGGGTGGCATGTGGCCCGTCAACCTCACCAGTGGCGGTCTCGGCAGTCCAATACCCGTGCCCATACCCTTTGGGCATGAGTCCCCTCGACGTGGACACGCGGGTGCTGCGCTACTTCGTGGCCGTGGCCGACCGGCTGAGCTTCACCAGGGCGGCACGGGACCTGTACGTGTCCCAACCAGCCCTGAGCAGGCAGATCCGCCAACTGGAGGAGGACCTGGGCGCGGACCTGTTCGTGCGCACCGGGCGGGAGATCCGCCTGACCGCGGCCGGCGCCGAGATGCTGCCCCTGGCCCGCGGCGTGCTGGACGAGTGGCGGGAGACCACCCGGGTGGTCCGCTCGGCCGCCGCCGCCGAGCGGAACGTCCTGCGGGTCGGCTTCGTCGCCTCCGGCGGCGGCAGCGTGGCCCGCCGCGCCAGGGCGGCGTTCGCCGGTGAGCGACCGGAGGTGACCATCGAGCCCAAGCGCTTCGACTGGGGCGGCGAACCCGACGCCCTCCGGCAGGGGCTGGTGGACGTGGCGTTCGTGTGGCTGCCGGCGGACACCGCGGGCCTCCGCTGCGAGGTCGTGGCGACCGAACCGAGGTACGTCGCCCTGTCCAGCGACCACCGCCTCACCGCGCAGGTGGAGGTAGCCATCGCGGACCTGGGCGACGAGCCCCTGATGTGGACGCGCAAGGCGCCCAGGGAGTGGGTCGACTGGTGGGCCGTCAACCCGCGCCCGGACGGCCGGGAGCCGGTGTGGGGCCCGGAGAACGACAACGTCGAGGAGATGCTGGAGCACGTCGCCACCGGTGCCGCCGTCTGCATCGGCCCGGAGTCGATGGCCCTCTACTACGCGCACCCCGACCTGGCGTGGCGCCCGATCACCGACATCGAGCCGCTGCGCATCGCGGTGGCGTGGGTGCCGGAGACGCGCAGCGAGGTCGTGCGGGCCTTCGTGGAGACGACCATCCGCTCAGCCGACCAGGTCGCGTAGGGCGGCCAGGGCGGAGGGCAGGTTGCGAGCCCTCGGCGCGTCGCCCCGCTCCGCCAGGTAGCGCTCGACGAACCGCAGGACGTCCTGGTCGTCGGGGGGAGTCCTCCGCGTCGACCTCGCGGAGCCGGGCGTTGACCACCGCGTACCCGAGGGCGGGCACCTTGGCGGCCAGGACGCCCATCAGCAGCGACTTGCCCGCGCCGGGGTGGCCCAGGACGAGCAGGGGCAGGGCGGTGCTGTCCGGGCTCGCCAGGTGCGCGGCGGCCACCAGCTCCTGCCGGTCGACGCCCGACAGGCCCGTCAGCTTCGCGGACACGCCGTCGAGGACCTTGCGCAGCGACCCCATCGCCTCGTTCTTGGGGTCGATCAGCCCCAGCACGTCCCCGCCGGCGGCGAGGACCGCGCCACCCAGCGCCACGTCGGCCTTGTCGAACACCGGCCGCTCGTACCGGCCGAGGACCCGGAGCGCTCCGGCGTACGTGAACAGGGCGGGACGCGACACGTGCACTCCATCAGCCGGCGATATCGGCCGATCCTAGGTACCCAGCCGGAAGGCCGGACCGCAATTCGCGGGGGACGGCGAACGCCCCGCCCGGTCCGAAGACCGGGCGGGGCGCGCGGAGGTCACGAGGCGTTCACCTCACCGGGGCGTTCACCTCACGGGTAGTTGACCACGTACCGCTGCTGCGTGGCCGTGTTCGCCGGGCCGCCGACGCCGTTGATCACGTTGTCGATCGTGCCGACACCGCCCAGCGACACCGTCACCAGGTCGTGCATCCGCACGCCCGGCCGGTTGGGCACCTCGAAGCCGTTCGCCGTCCGGATGCTCGGGTCGGCCTGGTTGAACGAGTACACGCCCAGGCCCCAGCCCTCGTGGCTGGTGACGTGGTCGGCCACCTTGTACCCGGCCCAGCCCAGCTGCGAGCCGTTCATCCACGCGGCCTGGTTCGGCGGGTCGTACGGCAGCTCGTTCTGGTAGAAGTACGTGCGACCGCCGTTGCCGTTCCAGATCGTGTTGTACTGCTGGTAGTGCTCGACGAACAACCCGTACGCGGTGACGTTGTCGCCGTTGACGATCACGCCGTTGCGCCCGGTGTTGGCGGTCCAGCCCGTGGGGCCCGTGCCGTGGTCGGCGCGCCACACCCACGTGTGGTCGATGATCACGTCGTCGCTGTTGACCTCCAGCGAGACCGTCGCCTTGCCCGCCTGGGGGCCGCCGACGCGCAGGTACACGTCGTGCATCGAGGTCGGGTTGGCGGCGTGGGAGGCCGACGAGTTCGCCGGGCCGAGCTGGAGCAGCACGGGGGAGTTCTGCACGCCCGCGTCGACGAGGAAGCCCGCGAGCTTCACACCGTCCACATCGGACACGGCCATGGCCGGCTTGCCGGTGTCGGGCGAGAGGGTCGCGAGCCCCAGGCCCAGCACCACGGTGTTCGGCCGGGTGACGTTGATCGTGTCGGTCAGGCGGTGCACGCCGGGCGTCAGCAGCAGGTGCTTGCCCTGCGCGAGGGCCGCGTTCGTCGTCGCGACGGGCGTGCCCGGCTTGACGATGAAGAAGTCGGCCAGCGAGATGGACTGGCCGGCGGGCGCGCCGCCCTCCCAGCTCGTGCCGCGCGAGTTCTGCCGCAGCGCCGGGACGAACACCTTGTACTCGCCGTTCTCGAAGTACAGGAACGGCTTCTCGCGCACGACCGGCGTGGTGTCGACCGTGGTGTGCGACGGGTTCGGGAAGTGCTGCGGGGGAGCGCCCGGCGAGCCGACGAACACCATGTTCCACACCGAACCGGTCCAGCCGCCCGCGAGGTTGCTGTTGCGGGTCAGGAACTGCTGCTGCGAACCGGACACGGTCAGGCCGTCGATCTTGCTGTCCACGATGAGACCGCCGGACGCCCAGCCGTCGCCGCCGTTCCACAGCTGCACCTGGCCGCTGAGGTGCATGCGCCGGTACGACGCCGCCTGCGACACGGCCCACCGCTCGATCTGGCCGGCCGGCAGGTTGACGAACAGGTTCTCGGCCTGGCGCCAGAAGTTCTGGGTGGCGTTGCCGAGGTTGTTCGGGTTGTCGCCCTGCTGCAACCAGTCCGCCTCGACGCGCACGTGGCCGTTGAGCCGCACGTCGTCCGGGCGCAGGCCGAGGCCCGCCACCTGGGTGTAGAAGCGCAGGTTCACGTCGGCGTCGTACACGCCGGGCTTGTAGAGCACGGCGTACCGCTCGGAACCGAACTGGTTGGTCTTCATCTGCGCGGAGATGGCGTCGAGCCTGCTCTGCATCGCCGCCCGGTCGTAACCCGGCCCGTACACCAGCACGTTCGGGCCGAAGTCCGGGTTGCGCGGGTCGGTCGGCGGCACGACCGGCCCGCCGGTGGTCTCGGTGTTGACCGACAACTCCCACAGGGAGTAGCCGTAACCGGTGGCGCGCGCCGTGCCGTACACCCGGACGTAGCGGCCGGAGCCCGACACGGTCAGGTTCTGCACGCCGCCGGCGCCGGTGGTCGTGGAGTAGACGGTGTTCCAGGTGGACGCGTTGTCGGAGAGCTGGACCTGGAACGCGCGCCCGTAGGCGGCCTCCCAGGTCAGCGAGACGCGGCAGACCTGCTGCGCGGAACCCAGGTCGACCTGGATCCACTGCGGGTCGGCGAAGGCGCTGGACCAGCGGGTGCCGGTGTTGCCGTCGACCGCGGCGGAGGCGGGCGTGCCGCCGTTCTCCGCGGACGACGCGGTCGCCGGCCGGTTCAGCGCCGCGTTCGCGGTGCCGCACTCGGCGGCCTGCGCGGCGGGGGACAGGGGGCTGATCACCGTCGCGAGGCCGACGGCCAGCGCGGCGGTCAACACGCCGAAACGGGGATGGGGAGAGCTCATGGTCCTACCTGACTAGGTAAGGGGCGGCAGAGGCCCGGAGCTGTGCCTCCGTGGCACCGGAGGCGCTTGAGAGAGCGCTCTCTCGGAGCGTAACGCCGAGGTTGCGAGAACGTCAACGGACGTCTCAAGCGGACTCGCGCACCACCAGCGCGGGTTCGTGGATGACCGACCTGGGGGGCGAAGCCGGGTCGTCCACGTGGTCCAGCAGCAACCGGGCCATGTCGGCGGCCATGTCCTCGACCGGCTGGCGCACCGTGGTCAGGCGCGGGCGGCAGGTCAGCGCGGGCCCGCTGTCGTCGAAGCCGATGAGCGCCACGTCCTCCGGCACGCGGCGGCCGTGCTTGTGCAGCACCGCCAACGCGCCCTGCGCCATCAGGTCGTTCGCCGCGAACACGCCGTCGATGCCGGGGTGCTCGGCCAGCAGCCGCTCCATCGCCGCCTCGCCGCTGGCCGCGGTGAACCCGCCCTCGGCGATCGGGACGTACGGGGAACCGTGGCGCGCCACCGCGTCCCGGAACCCGGTCAGCCGGTCCTGCGACGCCGGGACGTCGAGCGGTCCCGAGATCGTGGCGACCTGCCGGCAGCCGCGCTCGACCAGCCGGTCCGCGGCGAGCTTCGCGCCCGCCTGGTGGTCGAGGTCGACGTAGCTGATCGGCATCGGCCGCGCGGGCCGGGCGAACAGCACGGCGGGCAACTTCGCGTCGACCAGGCGGGCGGGCAGCGGGTCCTCGGCGTGCGTGGAGACCAGCAGCGCGCCGTCCGCGCTGCCCTGCCGCAGGAAGGCCAGCACGTCGTCGCGGGCGCGCCCGGTGTCGGAGACCATGAGCACCGGGTGCACCCCGCGCGTGCGCAGGAAGCCCAGCACGCCGCTGGCCACCCGGCCGAAGAACGGGTCGGAGAGCACCCGCGAGGCGAACGCGTCCTCCTCGCCCGGCTCGCCCGCGCCGGAGACCACCAGCGCGATCGTCCCGGCCCGCTTGGTCACCAGCGAGCGGGCCGCGCGGTTGGGCGCGTAGCCGACCTCGTCGATGGCCGCGCGCACGACCTCCTGGATCCTGCGGTCGACGTTGCGGGTGCCGTTGACGACCCGGGAGACGGTGGCCCGGGACACGCCGGCGACCCGTGCCACGTCCTCCAACGTCGGCGGGGTCGACGGCGGTCTGCTCATGGGCTCATTCTGCCACGTCCGGAGAGCGCTCTCCGATCCTGAGGACGTGTCGCCCGCGCTGCGCCCCACCAGCAGGGCGACGTCCCGGTCCACCTCCCGGCCGGCCGGGGTCCAGCGCCGGAACACCCGGTCGGGCAGCTCCACCCGCACCTCGACGACCTCGCCCGAACCCGCCTCGGCGTGCGCCCAACCGACCAGCCCGCAGCCCTCCGCGCAGACCCGCACCAGCTCGCGGCCCGGTCGCCGGCCGGTGTCGCGCACCCGGACCAGCGCGCCGCCGGGCGTGACCTCGGCGACCTCGCGCAGGCCGTCGACGAACGACACCACCGAGTCGGGGTGGACGCCCGCGATGCCGCCGCCCTGGACGCGGGTGGCGGCGGCGTTCGGGCCGAGGACGGCGACCCTCGCGGTCGACACCCCAACCCGCAACTCGCGGCACCTGAACGTACGACTCGCAAGCCCTGAACGTACGACTCGCGATGCCCCGGTGGACGACACGCGATGCCGGAGTGGAGGACACGCGCGGTGGGAGCGCTCTCGCCCGGCGTGTCCTCCGGTCGGGCATCGCGTGTCCTCCGGTCGGGCGCGGTGAGTCGTACGTTCGAGGTGGGTGAGTCGTACGTTCGGGAAGGTGAAGTGCGAACCGGGGAGTAGGTGGGGGTTAGGCGATGTTCGAGTGCGGGGCCGGTTTGCGCGGGTCGGAGGCGCCTTCCAGGAGGGCCGCCACGGGGAGGGTGGCGGCGCCCACGGCCACGGCGTCCGGGCCGAAGTGGCCCAGGCGGATCGAGATCTGGTCGAACGGGTGGCGCAGGGCGTGGGCGCGGGTGGCGGCGACGATCCGGTCCAGTTGGTGCGCGCCCAGGGCCAGGCCGGCCCAGCCGCCCAGGACGATGCGCTCGGGGTTGAACAGGTTGACCAGGTTGGCGATGCCCGCGCCGAGGTAGCCGGCCGTCTCGTCCAGCACGCGGGCGGCGGTCCGGGAGTGCCCGGCGGCGGCGATCAGGGCGGCCACCGTGGACTGCTCGTCGGCGCCGGAGAGGTTGCGGCCCCTGGCTTTCCGGTAGCGGTCGAGGATGCCCTCCGCGCCGACGTAGGCTTCGAGGCACCCCAGGGCGCCGCACCGGCACGGCCGGCCGCCGTACACGATCGTGGTGTGCCCCCACTCGCCCGCCGAGCTGGTCGCGCCCCGGTAGACGCCGCCGTCGGCGACCACGGCCGCCCCGACGCCCGAGCCGATGAGGGCTATCACGACGTGCCGCGCGCCGCGTCCCGCGCCGAACCACATCTCGGCCTGGCCCTGCGTCTTGGCCCCGTTCTCGACGTACAGCGGCCACGCGCCGCCGGCCGCCCGGATCAGCTCCTCCAGCCGCACGCCGTCCCAGCCGATCGTGGGCGCGTGCACCACGGCCGACGCGCCCTGCTCGACCGTCCCGGGCACGCCGATCCCGACGCCGAGCACGGTCGAGACCGGGATGCCCGCCGCCGCGACCACCTCCCGGACCGAGGACGCGATCAGCGAGGCGACGGCGCCGGGGGAGGAGGGCGACAGCGCGTGGTCGCGGGCGGCGAGCTGGGTCAGCGCCAGGTCGAACAGCTCGACCTTGATCCCGGTCTCGCCGACGTCCACCCCCACGACGTGCCCGAACCCCGGGTTCACGCGCAGCAGCACGCGCGGCCGGCCGCCGTCCGAGTCGACCGAGCCGGCCTCGACCACGAGCCCGTCCTCCACCAGCTCCGCGGTCACGTTCGACACCGTCGCGGCGGAGAGCCCGGACAGCCGCGACAGCTCGTACCTGCTCAACGGCCCGTCGAAGAACAGCGTCGACAGCAGGGTCGCCCGGTTCTGGCGACGCAGGTCGCGGACGGTGGTGCGCTTCGGGGCCATGGCCCGAACCTTAGTTTGCGACTTAAAATTAGACTAAGTTTGTAACCTGTTCGTGATTGACGTGACTTGGCTCACCGGGGTTAGGTCTGCAACGACACGAGGACGCGTCGAGCGTCCCAACCGCGATGGCACCCGCGGTCCGCACCACCGAGAGCGCTCTCCCCCCGCCCCCGACAAGGAGAACCCATGCGACTCAGGCGAACGTCCGCCCTCGCCGTCGCGGCAGCACTGCTGTTCTCGGCAGCCTGTTCGACCTCGAACCCCGGCGCGAGCGGCAGCGCCAACGGCGTGCTGAACGTCGGCATGCCCAACGGCCCGCAGACCGAGAACAACAACCCGTTCCTCAACTCGTCGGCCGCCAGCTCGCTGGGCTACCGCAGGCTCATCTTCGAACCGCTGGCGATGGTCAACGAGACCAACCCCACGGAGAAGTTCAAGCCGTGGCTGGCCACCGAGTGGGAGTGGGCCGACAACTACAGCAAGCTGACCCTGACCGTCCGCGACGGCGTGACCTGGTCGGACGGCAAGCCGCTGACCGCCGAGGACGTGGCGTTCACCTTCGAGCTGCTCAAGGCCAACCCGGGCCTGAACATCGAGTCGGTCCCCTACGACCGGATCTCCTCCTCCGGCAACAAGGTCGAGGTCGGCTTCCCCCGGTCGCAGTTCGTCAACCAGAAGAAGATCTTCGAGCAGCTGATCGTGCCGAAGCACGTCTGGTCGGCCATCGCGAACCCGACCACCGAGACGGTCAAGAACCCGGTCGGCAGCGGCCCGTACACGCTGAAGACCTTCACGCCGCAGACCGTCACGCTGGCCGTGCGCGACTCGTACTGGCAGGACCTGCCGGCCGTCAAGGAGGTCCGCTACACCTCCTACAGCGACAACAACGCGCAGACCACCGCCCTCGCGACCGGCGCGTCCGAGTGGAGCTTCGTGTTCATCCCGAACTACGAGGCCGTCTACACCTCCAAGGACCCCGAGCACTACAAGCTCTGGTTCCCGCCGGTGCTGGGCATCCACGGCCTGTGGTTCAACACGAAGGTCAAGCCGTGGGACAACCCGGCGCTGCGCCGCGCGGTCAACATGGTGATCAACCGCGACGACATCTTCACCCAGGGCGAGGCCGGGTACTTCTACCCGAAGGTCGACAACGTCACCGGCATCCCGACGCCCGCCGGCTCGTCGTACATCGCGCCGGAGTTCAAGGACGAGATCGTGGAGGTCGACGTCGAGGCCGCCAAGAAGGAGCTGACCGACAACGGCTTCACCTTCGACGGCGACACCCTGAAGGACCCGTCGGGGCAGCCCGTCACGCTGAAGATGACCGTGCCCTCCGGCTGGTCGGACTACGTGACGAACCTGGAGATCATCAAGGACAACGTCTCCGAGATCGGCATCGAGGCGACCGTCGACCTGCCGAACGCCGACAGCTGGACCAAGGCGCTCGACACCGGTGACTTCCAGGCCGCGCTGCACTGGACCAACAACGGCCCGACGCCGTACGACATCTACCAGAACATCATGGACGGCGCGCTCTACAAGCCGGTCGGCGAGGGCGGCATCAACGGCAACTACGGCCGTTACGAGAACCCCGAGGCCACGGCGCTGCTCAACGAGTACGCCAACGCCGCCGACGACGCCGCCCGCACCGCGGCGCTGCACCAGCTCCAGCGGATCCACGTCCGCGACATGCCGGTCGCCATCACCTCCGCGGCCAACGCGGGCGGCCAGTACAGCACCAAGAACTGGACCGGCTGGCCGGACGACGCCAACCCGTACGCGCCGGTCCAGCCCACGCTGGAGAACGCGCTCGACGTCGTCCTGCACCTGAAGCCGGCCGCATGACGACGGGCACCGCACCGTCGGCCTCCGGGACCACCGCCGAGGTGGTCCTGGAGGCCGACGGCCTGACCAAGCACTTCCCGGTCCGCAAGCGCGGGCGCGAGCTGCTGTCCCGGGCGGTGCGCTCCGTGCGCGCGGTCGAGGACGTCACGCTCAGGCTGCACCGCGGCCGGGTCACCGCGCTGGTCGGCGAGTCCGGCTCGGGCAAGTCGACGGTGGCCCGCCTGCTGGCGCAGCTGTACCCCCAGACCTCCGGCACGGTCCGGCTGCACGGCGAGCCGGTCGACACCAAGGGCGGCAAGCGCTTCCGGGCGTACAGCAAGCGGGTCCAGCTGATCTTCCAGGACCCGTTCGCCTCGCTGAACCCCGTGCACACCGTGCGCTACCACCTGACCAGGGCGCTGAAGATCCACGGCAACGCGGGCCGCACGCCCGAGGAGCTGGAGCGGGCGCTCGCCGACCTGCTCACCCGCGTGCAGCTCACGCCGCCGGAGCGCTACGTCGACAAGTTCCCGCACGAGCTGTCCGGCGGCCAGCGCCAGCGCGTCGCCATCGCCCGCGCCCTGGGCGCGGACCCCGAGGTGCTGCTCGCCGACGAGCCGGTGTCGATGCTCGACGTGTCGATCCGCCTCGGCGTGCTCAACCTGCTGCGCGACCTGAAGGAACGCCTGGACCTGGCGATCCTCTACATCACCCACGACATCGCCTCGGCCCGCTACTTCGCCGACGAGACGTTCGTGATGTACGCGGGCGGCGTCGTCGAGGGCGGTGACAGCGAGACCGTCACGCAGCGGCCCGCCCACCCGTACACGCAGCTCCTCATCGACTCCGCGCCGGACCCCGACCGGCCCGCCGCCGAGGAGAAGGACGGCGGCACGGGCGAGCCGCCGTCGCTGATCAACCCGCCGCCGGGCTGCCGGTTCAACCCGCGCTGCCCGCACGCGATGAAGGTCTGCGCGGAGGAGGCTCCCCCGAGGTTCGCCCTGGGCGACGGGGAGGGCCACTTCGCCGCGTGCTGGCTCTACGGCGAGGACCTGACCGGCGCCGACCGCCTGCCGCTGCGCGCCGCCGGTGCCGACGGCCACGAGGGGGCGCCGTGAGCTTCATCCTCAAGCGCCTCGCGTTCTACCTGTTCACCGCGTGGGCCGCGATCACCATCAACTTCTTCATCCCGCGGCTCATCCCCGGCGACCCGGTGCAGGCCCTGATCACCCGGTCGCGCGGCCAGATGACCAGCGAGGCCGTGGAGTCGCTGTACGTCCTGTTCGGGCTGGACAAGAACGCCGGCCTGCTCGACCAGTACTTCACCTACCTGGCGCAGCTGCTGCGCGGCGACCTGGGCCTGTCGTTCACCTACTTCCCGTCACCGGTGTCGCAGGTCATCGGCGACGGCCTGCCGTGGACGCTCGGCCTGGTCGGCATCACCACCGTGCTCGGCTTCCTCATCGGCACGGCCCTGGGCACGGGCATCGGCTGGCGGCGCGGCTCGTGGGCCGACGCCCTGATCCCGGTGACCACGTTCCTGTCTTCCATCCCGTACTTCTGGCTCGGCCTCATCGCCATCGCGCTGCTCAGCGGCCCGGACAGCTTCTTCCCGGCGTCCGGCGCCTACGGCTCCGGCCTGGTGCCCAACCCGGACCTGGAGTTCATCGGCAGCGTGCTGCGGCACGGCCTGCTGCCCGCGCTCACCATCCTGGTCTCGTCCATGGCGGGCTGGATCCTGAGCATGCGCAACATGATGGTCACGGTGGCCTCCGAGGACTACGTGACCGTCGCGCACGCCAAGGGCCTGCCCGACCGGCGCGTCATGGTGGCCTACGCGGCCCGCAACGCGCTGCTGCCCAACGTGTCCGGCTTCGCGCTGTCGCTCGGCTTCATCGTCGGCGGCACGCTGCTGGTCGAGATCGTGTTCTCCTACCCGGGGCTCGGCCTCCAGCTGTTCCAGGCGGTCGGGGCCAAGGACTACCCGCTCATGCAGGGCATCTTCCTGATCATCACGCTGTCCGTGCTGCTGGCGAACTTCCTCGCCGACGTGGCCTACCTCGCGCTCGACCCGCGCACCCGACGGGAGGGCTGAGCCGTGACCGTCGTACCCACCACCGCGGCCGCGACCCCGGTCGCGACGCCGCCCAAGCGCCGCCGGCTGAGGTTCGTGGCCAACCCCAAGGCCACCACCGGCCTGGTGCTGCTGGGCTTCTTCGCCCTGATCGCGGTCATCGGGCCGTGGATCGCGCCCTACGACCCGTCGGCGCGCAGCGACGACCTGCTCCAACCGCCGTCCGCGGCGCACTGGTTCGGCACCACCCACCTCGGCCAGGACATCTTCAGCCAGGTCCTCGTGGGCACGCAGAGCGTGGTTGTCGTCGGCTTCGTGGCCGGCGTCGTCGCCACGATCCTGTCGGTGCTGGTCGGCGTGACCTCGGGCTACCTCGGCGGCGCGGGCAGCGAGGTGCTGTCCGCGCTGTCCAACGTGTTCCTGGTGCTCCCGGCGCTGCCGCTGATGATCATCGTCACGTCCACGCTGCCCGAGACCGGCACCCTCACCATCGCGCTGCTGATCGGCCTGACGTCCTGGGCGTGGGGCGCGCGGGTGCTGCGGGCGCAGACGCTGTCGCTGCGCCGCCGCGACTACGTGGAGGCCGCGCGGGCCACCGGCGAGTCGACCTGGCGGATCATCCTGTTCGAGATCCTGCCCAACCTCACCGCGGTCATCGCCTCCGGCTTCGTCGGCACGGTCATCTTCGCGGTGACGCTGGAGATCACGCTGGCGTTCATCGGCGTCGGCGCGGGCAGCGGCTGGAACTGGGGCACGGTCCTGTACTGGGCCCAGAGCCAGCAGGCGCTCGGCCAGGGCGCGTGGTGGTGGTTCGTGCCCGCCGGCCTGGCCATCGCGCTGCTGGGCACCGCGCTGTCGCTGGTGAACTTCGGCATCGACGAGTTCGTCAGCCCGCGGCTGCGCGGCGGCGGGAAGACCCGGGTGAGGACCGCCGACGGCCGGACCGTGCGGATGCGCGTCGGCTTCACGCCCGTGCTCGGCGAGGGCGCCAAGCCCGGCAAGGAGACCAAGTGAGCGACGCCGTGTTGGAGATCCGCGGCCTCAACGTGGACTACGGCCTGGGCGACGACGCGGTGCACGCCATCCGCGACGTCAACCTCACCCTGCACCGGGGCGAGGTGCTGGGCCTGGCGGGGGAGAGCGGCAGCGGCAAGTCCACCCTCGCCTACGGCCTCACCAGGCTGCTGCCGCCGCCGGGCGTCGTCCGGAGCGGCGAGGTGCTGTTCCACTCCGACGACGGCCCGGTGGACGTGCTCCGGATGACGGAGGAGGAGCTGCGGAGGTTCCGCTGGGCGGAGACCGCGATCGTGTTCCAGGGCGCGATGAACTCGCTCAACCCGGTGCAGCGCGTCTCCACCCAGCTCACCGACGTGATCAGGGCGCACGACCCGCGCAGCACCGGCGCGTCCCGCCTGGCCAGGGCCCGCGAGCTGCTGGAGCTGGTCGGCATCGCCGCCGACCGGCTGGACAGCTACCCGCACCAGCTCTCCGGCGGCATGCGCCAGCGCGTGATGATCGGCATGGCGCTCGCGCTGGAGCCGAAGGTCGTCATCATGGACGAGCCGACCACCGCGCTGGACGTGGTGGTGCAGCGGCAGATCCTGCGCCAGCTCGTCGAGCTGCGCGAGCGGCTGGGCTTCTCGGTCGTGTTCATCACCCACGACCTGTCCCTGCTGGTCGAGTTCTCCGACCGGATCGCGATCATGTACGGCGGGCGGGTCGTCGAGGAGGCGGCTTCCGCCCAGCTCTACCGGGAGCCGAAGCACCCCTACAGCCACGGGCTGCTGAACTCCTTCCCGGCCCTGCGCGGGCCCAAGCGCGAGCTGACCGGCATCCCGGGCTCGCCGCCGGACCTGCGGGCCATGCCGCCGGGCTGCTCGTTCCACCCACGCTGCCCGCACGCGATGGAGCGCTGCGGTGCGGAGGTCCCGGTGCTGGGCGTGCCCCACGACCACGTGGGTCCCGACCGCACCGTGGCCTGCTGGCTGCACCCCGTTCACGACGACGGGTTCTGAGACCGGGTCCACGACAACCCGGTCGAAGACCTCCTGAGGAGATCCATGGACACCACGGCGCCGACCGTCGGGCTCGACCCCGCGATCGACACCCTGCCCGCCTCGTTCCGCTGGGGCGTGGCGACCTCCGCGTACCAGATCGAGGGGGCGCACGACGAGGACGGTCGCACACCGTCCATCTGGGACACCTACTGCCGGACGCCCGGGATGGTGCACGACGGCGACAACGGCGACGTCGCCTGCGACCACTACCACCGGATGCCCGAGGACGTCGCGCTGATCGGCTCGCTCGGCGTGGACACCTACCGGTTCTCCGTGGCGTGGCCGCGGGTGCAGCCGGGCGGCAAGGGCCCGGTCAACCCGGCCGGCCTCGCGTTCTACGACCGGCTCGTGGACGAGCTGCTGGCCAAGGGCATCGACCCGTGGGTCACGCTGTACCACTGGGACCTGCCGCAGGAGCTGGAGGACGCGGGCGGCTGGCCCGCCCGCGACACCGCCCTCCGGTTCGCCGACTACTCGATGCTCGTCTTCGACGCCCTGTCCGACCGGGTGCGCGACTGGACCACGCTCAACGAGCCGTGGTGCTCGGCCATGCTCGGCTACTACGAGGGCCGCCAGGCGCCCGGCAGGCAGGACTTCGGCGCGGCCATCCACGCGGTGCACCACCTGCTGCTCGGCCACGGCCTGGCCACGCAGCGGATGCGCGAGGCGGCGACCACGCCCACCCGGTTCGGCATCACGCTCAACATGAGCCACTCCTCGCCGGCCACCGACAGCGAGGCCGACCGCGAGGCGGCCCGCCGCGCGGACGGCCTGTCCCGCCGCATCTACCTCGACCCGCTGGTCAAGGGCCACTACCCCGAGGACGTGGTGGCCGACCTGGCGCTGCGGGGCGTGGAGGTCCCGGTGGAGCCCGGCGACCTGGAGGTCATCCGGCAGCCCCTCGACGTGCTGGGCGTGAACTACTACTCCAGCCACAAGTTCTCCGGCGTCGACGAGCAGGGCAACACCGCGGGCGCCGACGGGCTGCCCGTCGACCGCGTGGTGCGGTTCGGCCTGCCGGTGACCGCGATGGACTGGGAGATCATCCCCGAGGGCTTCACCGAACTGCTGGTGCAGATCGGCCGGGAGTACCCGGGCGTGCCCATGGTGATCACCGAGAACGGCGCGGCGTTCGACGACGAGCCCGACGAGACCGGCTTCGTCCGGGACGACGACCGCACCGCGTACCTGGACTCGCACATCGCGGCCGTGGCCAGGGCGCGCCAACTGGGCGCGGACGTGCGCGGCTACTTCGCGTGGTCGCTGATGGACAACTTCGAGTGGTCTTACGGCTACGAGAAGAGGTTCGGCCTGGTGCACGTGGACTACGCCACCCAGGTCCGCACGCCGAAGAGCAGCGCGCTGTGGTACCGGGACGTCATCCGCCGGGTCAGGGGCAGCTGAGCGGTGCGCCGAGGGGCGCCCCGCGGTCGTGACGCGGGACGCCCCTCCTCGGTGCGCGCGACCCGCTCCGCGACGCGCACTGGGCAGGTGGCCGGGAGGACCCACTCCTCCCGGCCGCCGCCCGTTCCCCGGATCAGCGCCGGTAGACGCCGAACTCGTAGAGCGAGTAGCCCCACCCGGTGCCGCGCTGGGTGGCGTGCAGCCGCACGTAGCGGCCACTGGCCGTCACGTCGATCGAGTCGACCCCGCCGTCGCCGGTGGTCGTGGCGTGCACGGTCCGCCAGGAGTTCCCGTCGTCGGACACCTGGACCTCGTAGGCGCGGCCGAACGCGCCCTCCCACACGAGCTGCACGTGCTGGAAGGTGGTCACCGAGCCGAGGTCCACCCGCAGCCACTGGGGGTCGGACCAGTCGGTGGCCCAGCGCGTGCCCGCGTCGCCGTCCACGGCGTTCGACGGCGGGAAGGGGGCGCCGTCGCCCACCTGCTGGTGGGAGGAGGCCGTGGTGGGCTTGCCGAGGGCCGCGTTCACGCCCGCCGGCCGGGGCGCGACGACCCGCACCGACCTGGTCTCGATGCCGATGTTGCCGCGGCCGTCCTCGGCCATCACGTACACCTTCCACACGCCCAGCCGGTCGGGCGCGGTGACGGTGAGCCGGTTGCCGTCGACGCGCACCGGGGTGCCGGCCAGGCCGCCGCTGCCGTCGACGTACTTCGAGTTGAACGCGGCCGACCACGTGATCGGGTCGCCGTCCGGGTCGCCCGCCACCACGCCGATGTCCAGCGGCGCGCCCGCCGGGACCGAGGTGGGCAGGGTCATCGAGGAGATCACCGGCGGCGTGTTGGCCGGGGTGGCGCCGCCGAAGGCCCGCTGCACCGCGTAGAACGACAGCCGCTTCTTGCCCGCCGGGGTCAGGTTGAACCACACCGCGCCGAAGTCGTGCTCGGTGCCGTAGTGGAACAGCGTGCCGCCGAACGACACGCCCCGGTGACCGGTGATGCAGTTCCACGCCTGCGCGTAGCCGTCGCGCTTCTGCACGTCGGTGGGCTCGGCGGGCACGCCGTTGACGTCGTCGGGCACCTCCCACTCGCCGGCGGGGCCGGCCTCGGTGAGGAGGTACGGCTTGGTGTGGCCGCCCGCGATCCAGTCGTCGCGGACCTCGCACACGTTGCCGTAGGAGTTCACCGAGTACAGGTCGAGCGCGGGCGTGTGCGCCTTCAGGTACGCCCACGCGCCGGTCCACGCGTCGGTGTTGGTCACCGGGTGGTCGGCGTCGATGGCCTTGATGGCGAGCGCGGCCTCGTTGACGTACCTGGCGTAGGCGACGCGTTGGTCCTCCAGCTCGGCGCCCGAGTAGCAGTTCTGGAGGCCGAGGATGGACTCGTTGCCGACGTTCCACATGAGCACGCCGGGGTGGTCCTTGTAGGCCGTCACCCACTGCCGGATGGTGGCGAGCATGTCGGTCTTGTATGCGGTGTCGGTGACGTAGTCGACGCAGCCGCCGGAGCCGGGGCCGCCGCCGGGCTGGAGCCAGAAGCCGTTCATGACCCGGATGCCGTTGGCGGCGGCGGCGTCGAGCAGCGGGCGGGTGGAGGCGTCGGTGCCCCACGTGCGCAGGGTGTTGACGCCCAGGGACTTCAGCTCGGGCATGTGGCGGGCGGCGTCGGCGGCGGGCGGTCCCCAGGTCAGGCCCTTGACCGTCCACGGCTGCCCGTCGACGGTGAGCTGCCAGTTCCCCTGGGAGCCGGTGACGCGGACGCCGTTGCCGGGCTGGGGGTTGCCGCCGCCGGGCGTGCCGTAGACGCGGAACTCCCACAGGGAGTAGCCGTAGCCGTTGGCGCGCCGGGTGCCGTGCACGCGGACGTAGCGGCCGGAGCCGGTCACGTCGAAGCCCTGCCGGCCGCCGGTGCCGTTGGTGGTGGTGTGGACCGTGGTCCAGGTGGCGCCGTCACCGGAGACCTGGACCTGGAAGGCGGTGGCGTGGGCGGCCTCCCAGTCCAGTTCGACGCGGCTCAGGGTCGCGGTGGCGCCGAGGTCCACGCGCAGCCACTGCGGGTCGCTCCAGGCGCTGGCCCAGCGAGTGCCCGCGTCGCCGTCCACGGCCGCGGCCGCGGGGGTGCCGGCGCCCTCGGTCGAGGACGCGGTGGCGGGTTTGCCCTGCGAGAGCAGGGTGGGCGCGGCGGCCGCGGTGCCCGGGACGACTGCGAGTCCCAGGAGCAGTGCGGCCGCCGCGCCGGCGGATCGGAGGCGGTACATGGCGTCTCCTGCCGGATCAGTGGGTCGACATGCGGGAGAGCGCTCTCTCAACCCGGCTCGAAACGTTACGAACCGTCTACTCGTCTGTCAACGCACCGCCTCTTGACACCTGGGTGGAGCAACCAGCAGCCTAAGTCCGGAGAGCGCTCTCCCACCCATGCGGCCCACGTCGGCAGAAGGACGGAGGTGTCCCGAACACCCGGCCGCCGGGCACGTCCCACCTGCACACCTCCCCCGCCAACCCCCTCTCCCACCGGCGTGTCCTCCACTCGGGCACGGCGGGGGCGCCCCACCCCCCGCCCGGGGGGGGCGGGGGGGGCCCCC
>NZ_JBHWIE010000090.1:24467-26188 GCF_042732085.1 Actinosynnema sp. NPDC059797 | reverse complement strand
GCCGGTGGTGGTGCCGTTCACGTGCGGCCCCCGTTCTCGTAGAGCCGCCGGAACGTCGGGGAGCACGCCCAGCGGGCCGCGCCGACCAGGGCGGCGGCGCCGGTGGTGGCGTTCATCAGCAGGTGGAGCCCCGCCATCAGCGGGAACTGCCGCGGCCCCGCCGAGGCGCGCAGGAACCGGAGCAGCCGCCGCTCCTCCACGGCGAACAGCGCCGCGCCGGCCAGCGCCGTCGCCGCGCCCGCCGCCGGCCACAGCGCGGCGCCGGCGAGGCCCGCCAGGACCAGGCCGGTGCCGGCGACGGCCCGCGGCCGGTAGGCGGTGTCCGCCAACCGCGGTCGGGACCGCTCCCGGCCGGCGAACAGCGCCACCAGCGGCACCGAGCGGTGGTACTGCTTGCCCAGCAGCACGCCGAGCCGGTCGTCGTCGTCGTGGCGGCCCAGGATCGTCGCGTCGATCAGCACGGTGGAGATCGCCGCCAGCCGCGCGCCGTACTCGACGTCCTCGGTGGCCCGCAGGCTGGTGTCCAGCGGGCCGGCCAGCTCGTAGGTCTCGCGGCGCATCGCGCCGAGGGAGAAGTTGCACAGCCGGACCTCGCCGGCGTTGCGCACCCGCCAGAAGTGGCCGTGGAGCACCTTGTACCGCTCCACCGGGCCGTCGTCGATCAGGGGTTCCTTGTCGTAGACGCCGCCGACGAAGCCGAGCCGGCGATCGGACGTCAGCAGCCGGACGGCCCGCTCCACCGCCTGCGGCGCGAGGGCGATGTCGGAGTCGAGGAAGAAGAGGATCTCGCCGGTGCTGTGCCGCACGCCGGTGTTGCGGGCCGCGGAGACCCCGGTGTTGGCGGTGCGCACGAGGGTGCAGGGGAACTCGGCGGCGATGTCCGGCGAGGCGTCGGTGCTGCCGTCGTCCACGACCACGACCTCGACGTGCGGGTAGGTCTGGTCGAACACGGCCCGCAGGCACTGGCGCAGCGTGCGCGCGTAGTTGTAGTTGGGGATGATGACGGAGACGGTGGGTGACACCGGTGCGGACGACATCGGGGCCCCCTCAGAACAGCCGGCCGGCGGCCAGGCACAGCAGCCACAGCGCGGCGTTGACCAGCAGGGGCACGTCGCGCAGCACGTCCCGCCCCGGTTCGCCGCCGCGCCGGTCCACCGTCACCAGCTGCAGGTAGCGGGCCAGCGCGAACACCGCGAAGGGCAGGGTGAGCACCGCGAGCAGGGCGCCCCCGGGACGCCCCGGTTCGAGCAGGTGCAGCAGGTAGGTGATCAGCGTGGCGCCGACCAGCACCGCCATCAGCTGGTCCAGCAGCGGCACCGAGTAGCCCGCCAGCGCGGGCCGGGTGGCCGCGGCCTCGCCCGCCCGCGTCGCCGCGGCCAGCTCGTGCCGGCGCTTGCCCAGCGACAGCAGCAGGCAGACGCAGTAGACGCACACGATCAGGGTGGGGCTGAACGGGGCGGCCACGGCCAGGCAGCCGGCCGCCGCGCGCAGCACGAACCCGAAGGCCACCACGCTGATGTCCACCAGCGCGTGGTGCTTGAGCACCAGGCAGTACAGCAGGTTCAGCAGGAGGTAGGCGGCCACGGCCAGGCCGGCGGCCGGTGGCAGCGCCGCGGCCGCCGCGCCGAGCACGGCCAGGCAGCCGACGCCCAGCAGCAGCGCCCTGGCCGGGCCGACGCGGCCGCTGGCGATCGGCCGGTGCCGCTTGGTGGGGTGGAGCC
>NZ_JBHWIE010000090.1:0-24457 GCF_042732085.1 Actinosynnema sp. NPDC059797 | reverse complement strand
GTGGGGTGGAGCCGGTCGCGTTCCCGGTCCAGCCAGTCGTTGAGCACGTAGACGGCGCTGGACGCGGCGACGAACGCGAGCAGCGCGGCGGGCAGCATCCAGGGGTGGCGCGCGATGGCGGCCGGGTCGACGGCGAGCGGCGCGATCGGCACGAACGCGTTCTTCACCCACTGGCGGGGCCGCAGCAGCGCCAGCCACGCGGGCAGCCGCGACCGGCGGGGCTCGGCCGGCGGGTCGACCTTGGTGACGACGTGGACCGCCTCGTCCAGGCGGGGCAGTTCCTGCCCCCCGACGCGGTAGGGCGTGAGCGCCTGAGGCGTCGTGGTCATGGCCGCACCCCTGTCAGGATGGCCCGGTAGGCCTCCTCGTGCGCGTCGAGGAACGCCTCCCCGCCGAACAGCTTGGTCGCGGCCTCCTGGCCGACCTGCCGGTCCTCGGGCGGCAGCGCCGCCATCTCCAGCAGCGCCTCCCGCAGCGCCACCGGGTCGCGGGGCTCCACCAGGCGGCCGAAACCCGTCGCCTCCACGGGGTAGCGGGAGCCGGGCAGGTTGGTGGTCACCGACGGCTTGCCCGCCATCATCGCCTCGACCTGCACGATGCCGAAGGACTCGGAGATCGAGGGCAGCGCGAAGACGTCGATCGAGGCGTAGAAGTCGCGCACCCGCTCGCCGCGCAGCAGCCCGGTGAAGCGGATCCGCGGGTCGTTCCCGGCCTCCTCGCGCAGTTGCGCGATGTTGCTGCCGCCGGCGACGGTGGTGTAGTCGCCCGCGATCAGCAGCCGGGCGGCGGGGTCGTCGATGCCGCGGAACGCGCGGATCAGGTACTCGATGCCCTTGTCGACGGTGATGCGGCCCATGAAGCCGATGTGCAGGCCGTCGCCCTCGCGCATGGTCGGGCTGCCGCCGTTGCGGTCCACGCACGGGGAGGCGATGGGGCGCAGCGCCCGGCGGCGGATCACCGGCCAGATCCGGGAACCGCGCGCCTGGTCCTCGCTGTTGGTGATGACGAGGTCGGCGCGGCGGATCGCGGCGGCGCAGGAGGCGTCCACCACGCGCATCCCGAACCGGTTGATCGGGCTGTCCGGCAGGAAGGTGTCGATGTGGTAGGTCACCACCATCGGGGTCTTGCGCCGCAGCGCGGCGACGAACGCGGCCTCCGGGTTGGGCAGGTGCATGTGGAGGAGGTCGGAGCGGGCGGCCAGGCGCGAGGCGAGCAGCGGCAGGTGGGGCGCGATGAAGCCGCGGCTGACGTGGGCGAGGACCGGCGCGCGGAAGACGTGCACGCCGTTGATCACCTCGTGGGTCGGCAGGGAGCGGTCGTGCCGGGCGCAGACCACGGCGATCTTCCAGCCGCGGGCGACGAGGCCCTCGGCGGTGATCCGGGCGGCCTCGGTGAGGCCGGAGACGTAAGGCGCGTAGTAGTCCAACATCACCGTGACGTCGAACCTGTCGGGTAGCCGCATGGTGAGGTCCCTCTCGGTGGCGCACCGGCCGCGGACGGCGTCCGGGCGGTGCGGGTGGTCGGTCAGGGCAGGACGGTGGGCGTGCAGGGGTGACGCGGGTCGTTCCCGGCGGTGTGCGGTGTGCGGTGTGCTGTCTGCGCGAGGGGCGAGGGGGTGGGGTCCCGGGCCGGTCAGCCGCCGTCGGGTGACGGCCGGTCGGCGCCGCGGACGACGACGGTGAACTCCTGGACGGCGTGGTCGGCGAAGCCCCCGCTGTCGGTGAACCGGTACTCCGGCACGGACACCTCGCCGGTGGTGAACAGCCAGTCCAGCCGCCACACCCGGGGCACCGGGTAGTCGGCGAGCGGCCAGGAGAAGGCGGGCAGCGCACCGGGTGAGTGCGCGGCCGCGCCGTCGCCGAGCCGGAGCAGGCTCCCCAGCCAGGGCGAGTTGAAGTCCCCGGCCACGACGGAGGTGTTCGGGTTGCCCGCGAGGTCCGAGCGCAGCGCGTCCGCCTCGCGCGTCCACCAGTCGTGCTGCTTGGCCAGGAAGTTCCAGAACCGGCTCGTCAGCGGGTTGTCGCCGACCCGGAACGGCACCGGGAAGTGGACGTTGTAGACCGACAGCACCCGGCCGGGGCCGACGCGCAGGTCGGTGCGCTGCGCCTTGCCGCCCCGCCAGTACCAGGCGTTGTCGGTCGCCGGCACGTCGCGGGCGTGGACGGCGGCCACCGGCAGCCGGGAGAGGGTGAGCAGCTCGCCCTCCACCACGACCTCGTAGCCGGGGAACTCGGCGCGCAGCCGGGCCAGGCGGTCGATCAGGACCGGCCCCTCGCCCTCCCAGTGCAGGTACTCCTGGAGGAGGTAGACGTCGGCGTCCTTCTCCCGCAGGAAGGCGTAGAACGCCTCCGGGTCGTCGGCCATCTCCCAGTAGTCGGTGTTCCAGGAGACGATCGACACCTCCGCGTCGCCCGGCCCGGCGGGTCGGGTGTCGCCGCGCCAACCGGGGCCGACGCCGGACAGGTACCCGCCGGCCAGCAGCAGCACGACCAGGACGGGCGTGAGCCGGCGGCGGACCGGGCGGGCGAACCACACGACGGCCAGGAGCAGGGCCGGAGCCGCGGCGAACGCCACCGGGGGCACCGCCTCGACCAGGAACCACACCCACCAGCGGCCGGTCAGCGCCACGTGGAGGAGGAGGAAGGCGGTCCAGGCGGCGGTGGCGGCCACGACGAGCCTGGTGCCCAGGCACCAGCGCCGTGCTCCTCCCGCGCCGGTCCCGTCGTCCGCCGGGGTGCGCGCGGCGCGGCCGCCGTCGTCGTCGCCCGGTTCCCCGTGCCGCGCTCCTCCGCTCCCGACGGCGGTGGTCGCCTCGGTCGTGGACATGGTCGTGTCGCCTCCTCGGGCATGACGGGGTGAGGTGGCCGGCGTCGGCGCCGGCCACCCCGGGGTGAGCCGGTCAGAAGAAGACCTTGGCCAGCTTCAGGGCGCCCTGCTTCCAGGGCTCCTGGCTCGTCCGGCCGGTCGCGCGGCCGGCGGCCGGGGCGCTGCCCGCCGCGACCCGCGCCTCGCGCCACCACGCGTAGGTCTGGAGGATGGCCTCCTGGTTGGAGAACTTCGGCACGAAGCCGAGCCGCTCCCGGATCTTGTCCACGCTGACGTAGGAGTCGGCGAGCAGCTTGAACAGCAGCCGCCCGTAGACCGGGGACATGCCGGTGCGCTCCAGGGCGCGCAGCACCGCCACCGCCGGGCGGCCGGGGACGGACTTGACGCGCTTGCCGTGCCCGGCCGCGTCCAGCACGACCTGGAAGTCCTCGCGCAGCGTGCCGAACTCGGCCGCGCCCACGTTGAACGTGTCGTTGACGCGGTCGGCGGGCGCGGTCAGCACGGTGTGCACCGCGTCCACCAGGTCGGACAGCGCCAGCATCTGGATGCGCACGTCACCGCGGCCCAGGACCGGGAAGTTGCGGCCCTCCTCGGCCCACTCGTAGAGCATGTCGAACAGGCCCATCCGGCCGGGGCCGAGGAAGGTCTTGGGCCGCAGCACCGGCAGCAGCATCCCCGCCTCCCGGTGCCGTTCCGCGATGACCTCGGCCTCCGCCTTGGCGCCGCTGTAGGTGTCCACCGGCTCGCGCGGGTGGTCCTCGGGGGTGGGCACCAGCTTCGGCAGGCCGTAGACCGCGGTGGACGACACGTGCAGCACCCGGGGGACGCGCGCGGCGCGGGCGGCCTCCAGCACCGTGCCGGTGCCCTCCACGACGATCGAGCGGATGTCGGCCGCCGGGTAGCTGGGCAGCGCGGAGGCGCAGTGCACCAGGGCGTCGGCGCCGGCCACCGCCTCGGCCACGGCCCTCGGGTCGCGGATGTCGCCGGTGAACGGCACCAGGCCGGGACCGGGCTCGATCGGCCTGATGTCGAAGGCGCGCACCTCCACGCCCTCCGCCCGCAGCCTGCTCACCAGTTGGGAGCCGAGCACGCCGGCCGCGCCGGTGACCGCGATCCGGGCCGGCAGTCCCGCCGGCGGGGCGGTGTCGCGCACGTCGTCCGGTCGGTTCGCGTTCACCACAGCGAGCTCACCCGCTCCCGCACGAAGCGCCGGACCAGCCGGCCCATGCCCTGCTCCAGCACGGCTTCGAAGGCGTCGAGGAAGCGCTCGCACTCCTCCACCCCCGCCACCAGCGGCGGCGCGACCACCAGCGGGCTGCGGCCGTTGAGGGTGTTGTAGGTGTAGATGTCGTGCTCGCGGTAGAGGGCGTCGATCACCGCCGCGGTGATGATCTTGGTGCGGATGAGCGGGTCCTTCGCCGGGCCGCCCACCGGCAGCTTGCCCACCATGTCGAGGACCTTCGGCCCGCCCGCCAGGAAGACGCCGTGCAGCGCGCCGGCGCCCGCCACCTCCGAGATGAGGTCGGGGTAGGTCTTCTGGATGCGCTCCAGGCCCGGCCGCAGCACCTCCTCGATCGCCCGCGCCCGCGCCGGGAAGTCCTCCTCCACGGCGACCGCGATGGCCTCGATCGCGGTCGCCGCCTCCTCCCCGAAGCCGTAGTACGTGGTCGACGTGGACTGCATCATCGCGTCCGTCATGTTGTCGTAGGCGCGCCGGAAGATCGGCTCGCGCGCCACGTACGCCGAGATGGACGACTTGCCCCCGCCGAACGACTTGGACGTCGTCACCACGTCGGGGACGAGGCCCTCGTAGCGGGTGAAGTAGAACAGGCTGCCGGTCTTGCCCCACCCGGTGTAGATCTCGTCGAAGATCAGCACGATGTCCTCGGCGGTGCACAGCTCCCGCAGGCCCCGCAGGAACTCCTCCGAGCACCAGCGGATCGTGGAGGCGCTGAACGGCTCGATCAGCAGCGCGTACACGTCGCTGCGCCCGTTCGCGTCCCGCGCCTCGGCCAGCGCTCGGCGCACCGAGTCCAGGTCGCCGTAGGAGAAGGTGCGGATGCCCGGGATCGTCGGGAACGCGAAGTGGTTCTGCGTGCTGCCGGTCAGGCCGCCGGAGCCGAGCAGCTTGCCGTGGAAGCTGATGTCGGAGCGCAGGATCGTGTTGCGCCGCCCCTGGTGGTACTTGTAGGCGAGCTTGACCGCGCCCTCCACCGCCTCGGCGCCGGAGTTCGGCAGGAACGAGCGGTTCAGGTCGCCCGGCAGCAGTTGCGCCAGGTTGTGGCCGAGCGCGGCGAGGTAGGGCGAGAAGTAGGTCTTGTGCACCTCCATCCGCCGCTGCTCCTGGAAGCGACGGCGGGCGGCGAGGATGCGGGGGTGGTTGTGGCCGTGGTTGAGCACGCCGACGCCGCCGGTGAAGTCGAGGATGCGCCGCCCGTCGCTGGTCCACAGGTAGGCGCCCTCGGCGCGTTCGACCAGCTCCCGGCCGAAGCCGAACGAGGTCATCAGCCGGACCTGGCTCTTGTTGATGTACCGGCGGTGGAGGTCGTGGACCGAATCGACGTCCAGGCGCTCGGCCTCTTCCAGACCGATCAGGTCTGCCATCGGTTCTCCTCTGCGCGGGATGGGCACGCCACCCTGCGCCCCGCTGCGGGGCCGGCGACGTGCGGGACCGCTCCCAGAAGCCGGCACCCCGCCGGCTCGGCGATCTCGTGTCGCCAAGCTCGCACGGATGGCGGCCGCTGTTCGAGGGATGGCGGGTGTCAGCAGGCGGACCGGCCGGAAGTGGACAGCGGGCGGACGCCGGGCGCGGCTCGCCCGCCGGACGACGTGCGAGCCGCGCTGACCTGGCCTTTTCCGCCGCGCTCCGGTGACCGGGGGTCACGACCGGTGCGCGGCGCCCTCCCCGGGGGTCGACGCCTCGCGGCGGCCCACCAGCAGCCCGGCCTGGAAGCGGCTGCTGGCCCCGAGCTCCTCCATGAGGGTCGAGATGTACCGGCGGCAGGTGCGCGTGGCCATGCCCAGGCGGCGCGCGATGACCTCGTCCTTGAGCCCCATGCCCATCAGCCGCAGGATCGAGGCGCGCAGCTCGGAGCCGACGTGCTGGCCGTCCTCGACCGGGTCCGGTTCGGGGAAGGGCTGGCCGACCTGCCAGGCGGCCTCGAAGGAACGGCACAGGTAGGCCACGAGCGTCGGGTCGGTGACCACCGCCGCCCCCGGCGCCTCCTGCCCCCGGCGCTCCTTCGGCACGAACGCGATGCGGCGGTCGTAGATGATCAGCCGCTCGGACAGTTCCTCCGCGGTGCGCACCTCGCCGCCCGCGTCGTTGACCCGCTTGGCGTAGGCCCGGGTCGCCATGCTCGACCGGGCCGTGTGCTGGTAGAGCGTCCGGATCCGCACGCCGCGGCGCAGCAGCTCCTGCGTGTGGACCAGGTCGTCCTGGAGCAGGTGCGCCGCGCGGCCGCCGCCGGGCTGCAGCGCCATCCGCTCCCGCGTGCAGCGGTGCCGGGCGAGGTCGAGTTCGCGCTGCACGTCCGCCGCGCTGTCCAGCACGTGGATCGGGGCGTTCTCGCGCGGGTGCTGCTCGGCCGAGCGGTAGACGGTGGCGAGGGAGCGCAGCTGGCGGTGTATCTGGGAGATCTGGCGGCGCTGCCGGGAGATCGCGATCTCCAGGCCGGAGACGAGTTCGGCCTCGACGATCTCCGGGTCCAGCGGGACCGCCGGTCCCCCCTCGGCGGCGTCACTGAGGAGCCGCAACTCCTGCAACCGCTTGCGGGCCTCGGCCACCCTCGGCAGCTCCACGTCGAGCTGCTCGGCGATCTCCTCGTCGAGGAAGATCCCGGCCCGGACGCCGGCCCGGTAGGCGTCCATGACAACATCGTCCAGTAACGGCTGCTCGTCCACCGATCCCATCTCCCCCTGGGCGCGACATCCACTTCATCCGGTTTCCACTTGTGGCCACTCCACCATAGGACACCGGTGATCACTCGAAGTCGAACGCGATAGTTGGCAACCTTCGCGACGTGCCAGGTGCTTCGGCACCACACCACCCGGGTATCACTGGAGATGAGATGACACACCTTCGGCGCCGGTCCTCCCGCGAGCTGACCGGTCTCGTCCTCACCGCGGCAGCCCTCGGCGCGGCGCGCATCCCGGTACCGGTCACGGAGTCGGGTGCCCGGAGCCGGTCGGGCGGGCCGAGCGACGACAGGTGGGACTTCGCCCTCCCGGGCGACCGGGCGGCCCTCTGCTGACGAACGGCCACCACCGACGAACGGGCGAACGGCCTCCACCGACGAACGGCGCAGCCCCGCGGCTCCCCGTTCCTTCGCCTTCCCGCACCCGCCATCCCCGGCCAACGGCGCCCGGGGTGGCGGGTTCGGGGCGCGTGGGGCCGGACGAGGCCTCAGCCGGCCCGGCCGGACCGCTCCGCGGTGAGGGAGAGCGCCAGGCGGGCGATGTGCAGCGCGTTGAGCGCCCCCGCCGCGCGGAGGCTGTCGAAGGTGATCCACAACCACACGGCGCGCGGGTCGTGCGGCGTGACCCGCACGCGACCCACGTGCACCACGTCCGGGTCGTCCGCGGTCAGCGGGGTCGGCGCCGCGGCCCCCGGCGGCTCGGCGTCGTACACGCGCACGCGGGGCAGCGACGCCAGCAGCGACACGAGGTCCCGGCGCGGCACCGGTGACTCCGCCTCCACGAGCACCGCGGCGGAGTCGCCGCTGACCACCGGCACGTGGACGCAGGTGGCCGTGACGTTCAGCCACGGCCGGCCCAGCAGCCGGCGGGTCTCACCGGCCAGCCGCTGCTCCTCGGAGGTGAAGTGGTTGTGGAGCACCCCGCCGACCGCCGGCACCACGTTGAAGGCCAGGGGGAAGGGCGCGCTGTTGGCGGGCAGCTCGGCGTCCGGGTCCTGCAACGCCAACTCCGCGCCCTCCAACAGCTCCTCGACGCCCTGGCGGCCGAGGTGGGTGGCGGCCTGGTAGGTGCTCAGCACCACCTGGCGGACGCCGTAGACCTCCTGCAAGCGGTGCAGCAGCCTGGTCAGCGCGGCGGCCATCGGGCTGGGGCTGGCGATCAGGCCGTCGACGGGGTGGCGGTCCAGCAGGTGGCCGTTGACCTCGGGCACGATCAGCGGGACGTGCCGGTCGCGGTGGAAGGCGCCGCTGAGGTCGATCACCAGCGCACCCGCCGCGCGGGCCGCGTGCGCCCACCCGCGGCTGACGTCCTCGCCGGCGCAGAGGAACACCAGGTCCCCCCGCGTGAACTCGACCTCGCCCGCCGACGTGTGGCGCACCTGGTGCAGCGAGCCGCCCACGACGACCCGTCGGCCGGTCGAGCGGGGCGAGGCGCACAGCACCAGCTCGCGGTCGGCGAGGGGCTTCTCGTCGACCAGCTCCAGCAGGGCGGAGCCGAGCGCGCCGGTGGCGCCGACCACGACCAGGCGAGGCGACACGGTGGCAGAGGAAATCACCATGAATTCTCTTCTCGATCCGAGTGACTCCCGACGCGACCACGCCCGAGTGGGACCACTCCCTTCAACTCTCGCCATATAACCGCCGACCGGCCGACCGGAGAAGCCGAACCCGTTGTCCAGAACCGGCCTGACCAACACCTGACACCGCACTTGACCGGTCCAGTCCAACCCGACCGGCCACCGGCGGCCCGACGAACGATCAGGAACCCACCGCGACCGGCCCGGAACCACGACGACCTCATTACCGGTTTTACGGGCTACTCGGAATAAATCAACCGCCGGCGGCACGCACGCGCGGTGCCGAATCGGTGTGGTCGATCACCGGTCCGGGCGGGTCCCTGCCGCGGCAACACGCTCGGTTCGATCAATCGAGCCCGGCGCGGACCGCCCGTCCGCCACCATGGTCCCGCTCATCGGCACCACGCGTGCCACCGAGGCGGAACGCACCCGGAGGTCTTGTCGTGTCGGCCGAGTTCGACCAGCTCGTCGCCCGGTTCGAGCAGTTCCAGGCCAGACTGCACCGGGTCGACGGGCAGTTCGCCGGCATCGACGAGATGCAGCGGGAACTGGTCGCGCTGGAGGCGGTGGCCACCTCGCCGGACCGCGCGGTGACCGTGGTGGCGGGCCCGTCCGGGTCGATCAAGGACATCCGGTTGACCGAGCAGGCCATGCGCCGCCCGCCGCAGGCGCTGGCCGCCGCGTTGATGGCGACCCTGCGCCAGGCCGTGGCCGAAGCCGCGCGCCGCCAGGCGGGCATCGTGGAGCACGCGCTGGGCGACGACATGCGCCTGACCGACCAGGTGCTGGAGACCCAGGCCCAGCTGTTCGGCGTCACGCCGGGGGAACTGCGCGCCATGACCGAGCAGGCCGGCCAAAACCGGCCGCCCGCCGGACCGCCCCACAGCGGTCCGCCGCCGATGGCGCCGCCGCCTCCCGGCCCGCCCGCCGCGAACCCTGGCGCGCACCGGGTCCCGCCCCGCCGACCCGCGCCCGCCGAGGAACCCGACGACTTCTCGCAGCGCCGGTTCCTCCGGGACGACCAGCCGCCTCCACCCCCGCCGCCGGGCCCCGCGCGGGACCGGGACGGCCGTTTCCTGAACCTCTACGACGACGAGGACCGGTGAGCCCGCGATGAGCGGCTTCGACGTCAACCCCCGGGAACTGCGGGCCTTCGCCGCCGACCTCGACGGCCACCGCGCCACCGCCGCCGAGATCGCCGGCCTCGTGGCCAAGGCGGATGTGTCGAACAAGTCGTGGGGCGTGGTCGGCCTGTTCGTCAAGGACGGCTACGCGCAGATGCTCAACGACCTCAACGACCTGTTCACCGCCATGCAGGAGGGCCTGCGATCCGGCGCGGACAAGTTCAACGGCGCGGCGCAGGGCTACGACGCCCAGGAGGAAGCGATCAAGCAACTCCTGAACGGCCTGCGGGTCGAGCTGGACGGGCAGTGAGGACGGGGCACCCACCATGGCGGAAGTGAAGACCACGGCCGGCGGCGTCGAGATCACCGTCGGCGAGAAGGACACCGGCCAGAAGGTGGCCGAGGCCGTCCCCTTCTACGGAAACTACCTCAAGACCAAGGAAGCGCTGGGCAAGGCCACCGACAAGGGCGGTGCCGAAGTCACCGGCCTGGCCTCCGAGGCCACCGGCCTGATCGGGGCGCTCGGCACGTCGGCGTACGGCATCGCCACCGACCCGCTCGGCCGGCTGGTGGGGCAGGGGCTGAACTTCCTGATCAGCGTCGTGCAGCCGCTGGAGGACGCGATCCACTTCGTCAGCGGCGACGGCCCCGCGCCGGCCCAGGCCGCGGAGAACTTCAACGCCATCGGCAAGGGCGTGGCCGAACTGCGCAAGAAGTTCGACGAGGACCTGCGGAACTCGGTCACCGGCTGGGGCGGCCCCGCGTCGGAGGTCGCGGGCACGAAGCTGGGCGAGTTCGCCGCCGGCATCGACGGCGTCGCCGGGCAGGCGGGCGAACTGGCGCAGATGCTCCAGATCTCCAGCATGATCATGACCATCGTCGAGGACTTCATCAAGGCGATCCTCACCGAGCTGGTCACCTGGCTGGTCATGATCTGGATACCCGCCCTGGCCGCGGCCGTGCCCAGCTTCGGCGCCTCCACCGCCGCCGCCGGCGCCGCGACCGGCGTGCGCGTCGCCGCCACCGGCAGCCGCGTGGCCCGCATCGTGGCCAGGCTCAAGCAGTTCCTGGGCAGGATCCTCGACTTCCTGCGCAACCTCGCCGCGCGCGTCGGCAACGTCAAGGCCGCCTTCCAGCGCTCCATGGCCAACAAGCAGATCAGCCACGCCCTCGCGGTCGAGATGAGGAAGGAGAAGCTGCCGGGCAGCAACTCGCCGATGGTGAAGATCTGGGACAAGGACGGCATGCTCGGCGAACGCATGCAGAACGGGTTCGCCGGGTCGGTGAAGAAGGCCGCCTTCGACGCCGCGCGATCCCAGTTGGGTGTCGGCACCGGTCCGAACGCCGGTGTCGACAAGCCCTTGCGGAACATCGGTTCGGGCCAGAAAGCCGCCGAGTACGACAACACCGGTTCCGACCAGTCGAAGCAGGAAACCGAAGGGTACCTGGACATCTGATGGAGTACGTCCTCGACCTGGCACCGCTCATCGCCATCATCCTTGCCCTGGTCGGCCTCCTGGGCTGGTCGATGTGGCGCAAGGAGCGGAAGGCGCAGCGGGAACACGCCGATGCGCTGGCGGCGCTGGCCGACGCGCTCGGGGGGAAGGTCGTCGGTCCTACCGAGGCCCGCGCGTGGTCGGCCGACCTGCTGCCACCGATGAAGAACGACACCGAAGGCTTCTTCGGCTGGCTGGGCACGGTACGGCGCCCCCGCTTCGAGACCGCGCTGGACTTCCGGCGGGGTAACTGGTCGGTGCGCGTGAGCGAGGCGTCGATGAAACAGGCCACCTCGACCAGCGCGGCGGTGTTCTACGAGCACCGGATCGAGGTGGCGACCTCGCCCCTGCCCGCGGTGAAGATCTGCCGGCGGCTCCACGAGGGCTTCATGGGACGACCGCTGACCCCGGCCCAGGCCCAAGCCGTCGGACCGGCCGGCGAAGCGCCGCTCACGGTGACGCGGGAACAGCGGCAGTGGTCGAGGGTCGCGCTGCCGCAACCGGCGGACCACGAGTTCACCGTGTTCTCCACCGACCCGGCCGCCGTGACGCGGGTCTTCACCCCCCAGGTCGCCGAATGGCTGGTCACCGAGGCCGGCCCCAACCCGTTCCAGAGCCCCATGCCCATCCTCCTGACCCTCGAAGCGGGCTTCGCCTACGCCACGGCGTCCGGGCGGATCGACCCGGACCAGGTCCTCGCGCGGATCGACGTCATCCTGTGCCTGCTCGACCGACTGGGCGCAAGACCCGCCGACCCGCCCGCGACGGCCTGAGCCTCACCGGGAAGGCCGGTTCAGAAGCCAGGGCGCGAACCCGGGAGCGGAACGGAAAGCTCTGGGGTGCCGAGGCGCTCACGCGCCGGCTCCGAACAGCTCGCCCAGCAGAGCCGCGGCGGTGTCGGGGGCGCGCACGGTCAGCTCCAGCGCGGCAGGCGTCAGGCGCAGGGTGAAGTCGAAGAACGCGCAGCAGTCCTGCTCCGCCGCCGCCAGCGCGGCGACCTCGGCACCCGCCTGTCCGTGACCTGCAAAAGAACCCACTGGCGCGACGGCCGCGTCCCGCTCTGGCTGACGGTCCAGACTCCGTGACCAGTCCCGGCCGTGTCACCTCACCGCTTCCCCTATCGGTGTAGATGCAATCTATGTAGATCGCATCTACACTGACGTCCATGTCAGGTTTCGTGGGCAGACAGGCCGAGTTGCGCCTCTTGCACAAGCGCCTCGACCGGGTGATCACCTCACGGGAAGGGGCCGCGATCGCCATTCGCGGCCGACGGCAGGTGGGCAAGTCCCGGCTGGTCCAGGAGTTCTGCGACCGGGCCGATGTCCCCTACTTCTACTTCGCCGCCACCAAGGGCGCGTCACCGGTCGAGTCGATCACCGCTTTCCTCGCCGAACTCGCCGACTCGTCCCTGGTCGCCGGCCAGGTCGGTCCGCCCACCGGGGTCACCGGCGGATGGCCCGACGCCTTCCGCGTCCTGGGCGCGACGCTGCCGGACACGCCGACGGTCGTCGTACTCGACGAGTTGCCGTGGTTGGCCGAACAGGACGAGGTCTTCGACGGCGCGTTGCAGACCGCCTGGGACCGGCTGTGGTCGCGGCGCCCGGTGTTGCTGGTGCTGCTGGGCAGCGACCTGCACATGATGGAGCGCCTCACCGCCTACGACCGC
This sequence comes from Actinosynnema sp. NPDC059797, assembly GCF_042732085.1. Taxonomy (NCBI): domain Bacteria; kingdom Bacillati; phylum Actinomycetota; class Actinomycetes; order Pseudonocardiales; family Pseudonocardiaceae; genus Actinosynnema; species Actinosynnema sp. NPDC059797. The sequence continues at coordinate 11,851 of NZ_JBHWIE010000090.1, read as the reverse complement.
CCCTTCTACGGGCGCGCGGACAACCTCGTCCTCGGACCGCTCAACCCCGCCGAGACCGGCCACGCCCTCGGCCTGGGCGCGGCGGACGCCATCGACGCCCACCTCGTCACCGGCGGACTGCCCGGCATCATCCGCAGCTGGCCCCATGCCATGCCACCAGCCGACTTCCTGCGCAGGGAATGCGACGACCCGGCCGCACCGCTGTTCGGCGTGCCGGAATCCTCCCTGCTGGCCGAATTCCCCTCACCCGACCAGGCCCGCCGCGTCGTGGAGTCGATCGGCGGGGACAACCGCACCCACGCCAACATCGCCGCCACCGCCGGGAGCAACCAAGGACAGATCCCCTCCGGGACGCTGTCACCGCTGCTGCGCCGGCTGACCGAGGAGAAGCGGGTCCTGGCGGTGGACCACCCGCTCTCCACCAAACCCGGCAAACCGGGCCTCTACCGGATCGCCGACAGCAACCTGCGCTTCTACCTGCCCATCGGACGCGCCATCCAGGAGCAAGCGCGCCGCGGACGACCCCATGTCGGCGCACGTGCACTTCAACGCCAGTGGACCAGCTGGCGCGGACGCGCCGTCGAACCGCTCATCCGCGAAGCACTGGAACTCGCCGGACAGGCCGGCGAACTGCCCTGGCCCGACACCGCCGCGGTAGGCGGCTGGTGGAACCGACAGCACAACCCCGAGGTCGACCTCGTCGGGGCCGACCGCTCCCCCGTCGCCGGCCGCATCGACTTCGCCGGCTCGATCAAGTGGATCGGCAGCCCCTTCGACCGCCACGACCTCGAAACACTCCGCCACTCCGCCAACCACGTCCCAGGTTACGACACAGACCGCTCCGGACTGGCCGTCGTATCCCTGTCCGGCACCGACATCGACACCGACGACGCCGACCTCGTCTGGGGACCGCAAGAGGTCATCGACTGCTGGAACACCGGCTGAACAGCCCGACGACCTGTGCCGCTCGCGCGCACCTCGTCGGTCCGTTGTCACCGTCGCCGACTTACTGCTTTACTATGGTACTAGCAAAGCAGTAAGGGGCTACCGTGTTCGTCTTCCGGCTCGACACCCACTCCGGCGTGCCGCCGTACCTGCAACTCGTCCAGCAGGTCCGCCAGGCGGTGCTGCTGGGCTTCCTCCAACCCGGTGACCGCCTCCCGCTCATCCGCGAGGTGGTCGAGGACCTGGCCATCAACCCGAACACCGTCGCCAAGGCGTACCGGCAGATGGAGCAGGAGAACCTGGTCACCGGCAAGCCCGGCCAGGGCACGTTCGTCAACGAACAGCAGTCGGCCGTGATGCCCGCATCGACGTACACGTCGCTGCGCCGCGGCCTGGAAGCCTGGCTGCGCCGCGCCTACGCGGCCGGCCTCGACGAGCAGGCGGTCGACGCGCTCCTCACTTCCGTCCACCAGCGGATGAGGAACGAGGGCGTGGCGTGACGGCCACCGGGTTCGCGCTGCGCACCGACGGCCTGGGCAAGCGGTACCGGAAGGGCTGGGCGCTGCGCGACTGCACCCTGGACCTGCCGGCGGGCGGCGTGATCGCCCTGGTCGGGCCGAACGGCGCGGGCAAGACCACGCTGCTGCGCCTGGTCGTCGGGTTGCTGGCACCGACCACCGGAACGGTGGAGGTCCTCGGCCACGACGTCACCGCCAGCACCCCGCGAACCCTGTCCCGGATCGGGTTCCTGGCCCAGGACCACCCGCTGTACAAGCGCTTCACCGTCGCCGAGATGCTCCGCTTCGGCCGGGCCTGCAACCTGCGGTTCGACCAGGCGCTGGCCGAGCGCCGGCTGGCGAAGCTGGGCATCCCGCTCGACCGCAGGGCCGGCGCGCTCTCCGGCGGGCAGCAGGCCCAGGTCGCGTTGGCCCTGGCCCTGGCGAAGCGGCCGGACCTGCTCGTCCTCGACGAGCCGGTGGCCAGCCTCGACCCGCTGGCCCGGCACGAGTTCCTGCGGGTCCTCATGGGCGCGGTGGCCGAAGGCGGGGTGACCGTCCTGTTCTCCTCCCACGTCGTGCACGAGCTGGAGCGCGTCTGCGACCACCTGGTCGTGCTCAACCAGGGCCGGGTCACGCTCGCGGGTGACATCGACACCCTCCTCACCGAGCACCGGCTGCTCGTCGGCCCGCGCACGGCCACCGACCTCGACCGGGCCGGCGCCGTCGTGGAGGCCGTCCACAGCGACCGGCACACGACCCTGCTGGTGCGCGACGGCGGACTCCCGGCCGCGCCCGGGTGGCAGGACCGGCCGGTCGCGCTGGAGGACCTGGTGCTGGCGTACCTGCGCCGGCCGTCCGAGCCGGGCGCCGAGGTTCCGTCGGCGGGTGCGGCATGACGTGGTTGATCTGGCGCCAGCACCGGACCGAGGTCTGCGTCCTGGGGCTGCTCGTCGGCATGTTCGGCGTCGCCCTGCTCGTGCTCGGGGCGCAGGCCCACGACCTGTTCCCCGGCGGTCCCGCCCGGTGCGCGGGAGAGGCCGGTGTCACCGAGGCCTGCGAGGCTTCCTTCCGCCGGCTCGACGAGGAGTACGGGTACGTCGAGAACCTCCTGACGGCCTTCAACCTGGTCCCCGTCGTCATCGGCGCGTTCCTCGGCGCGCCGCTGCTCGCGCGCGAGCTGGAGGACGGCACCTGGCAGCTCGCCTGGACGCAGGCCGTGCCGAGGATGCGCTGGCTGGCGGCCAAGCTCGCGGCGCTGGCGGGCGTCACCGCCGTGCTCACCGGGGCGTTCACCGCGGTGGTCACCTGGTTCCGCCGGCCGTTCGACGCGTGGGAAGGGCGGTTCCAGTACGACGCGTTCGACCTGGAGGGGCTCGTCCCGGTGGCGTACGCGCTGTTCGCGTTCGGCGTCGCCACCGCCGCCGGGGCGATCCTGCGGCGCGGCCTGCCCGCGTTCGGCGTCGCGTTCGGGGCGTTCCTCGCCGCCCGGATGTCGGTGGCGCTGCTGGCCCGTCCCGCGTACGCCACGCCGCTCACCACCGTGGAGCCGGTCCCCGTCGGCGGCTCGGAGGACCAGGCGGGGCACCGGCCCGCACCCGGCTTCGCCGACTGGACGATCGAACGCGGCTACGCGGACGCCACCGGGCGCAGGCTGAGCTGGCCCGAGTACTACGAGCTGGAGGCCGCCGCCAACGGGGCCGGCGTCAACCTCAACCAGTTCCTGCACGCGCGGGGCGTCCGGCAGTTCGAGGTCCACCACCCGGCCGACCGGTTCTGGGCGTTCCAGCTCATCGAGGCGACCCTGTTCGTCGCCGTCGCGGCGGTCCTGGTCGGCGTGGTGGTGTGGCGGGTCCGGCACCGCGTGATCTAGCGCCGTGACCACGACCGCTCACGGTGCCGGTTGACACGCCTAACGGTTCGCCAGGTTTGGCGGGCACGGTCCGGACCGGCTCTCGACGGCCACTGCCGAGTTGAATGCGACCGCCGGCGCCCCATTTGTTCACAAGTGTGACCGGCACCCGTCGATCCTGTTCACAAGTATGACCGCACGCATTGGTCCCGCAGCCGGCGGGAGATCAGTCGAACCGACCTTGAGCTGGGCTTTCGCCCATATTCGACGCCTAATCGACACCGGCCGCCAAAGCCGTTATTGACCGGCGACTTCCGAACCATCTAGCATCCGACGGAAGGCGATTTCACACAACGACGTGAGGAAGCAATTCGGACGCGCGGAATTGGCCACCGCGTGCCGGTGGATTTCTTGCCGGCGGGTTCCGCCCGGCGCGAACAATCGCCACCGCCGGTTCCGGCGTCCGGGTGGGCCAGGAGCGGAGTAGTCGATGAATGTTCAACCCCCCACCACGCGCGCCGCACGGCCACGCGGCGCGCGATGGCGCGCGGGCCTGGCGGCAGCGGCGGGCGCCACGGCGTTGGCCGCCACGCTCGTCGCCTGGCCGGTCACGACCGCTTCGGCGGCGATCGGCGCGGGCACGTACACGGTGAAGAACGTGGGCAGCGGACACTGCCTCGACGTCCCCAACGGGACCACGACCGCGGGTGTCCAGCTCCAGCAGGCGTCGTGCGGCGCCGCGGGCAGCCAGCAGTGGAAGCTCACGGCGGTCAGCGGCGGGTACCGGATCAGCTCGGTCGCCACGGGCCTGTGCGTCGGCGTCCAGGACGCGTCCACGTCGGCGGGCAAGGCGGTCCAGCAGGTCGCGTGCACCGGCGGCCCCGGCCAGACCTGGACGGCGACCGCGAGCGGCAGCAACTACCGCCTGGTCGACACCAACAGCACCAAGTGCATGAACATCAAGGACGGCTCCACCGCCGCCGGCGCCGGGGTGCAGATCAACTCCTGCGACAGCGTGGCCACCAAGCAGTGGACGTTGACCCCGGTGGGCGGTGGGCCGACCTCGACCTCCACGTCAACGTCCACGTCCACCAGCACGACAACATCGACCACCACGACCACGACCACCACGACGTCGAGCCAGAACCCGCCTTCGGGCACCGCGACCGGTTACGCGTCCCAGAACGGCGGGACCACCGGCGGCCGGGGCGGGGCGACGGTCCGGGCCGGCACCGGCACCCAGATCCACCAGGCCCTGTGCACCCGGGCCACCAGCGCCACCCCGATCACCATCGAGGTCGAGGGCACCATCAACCACGCCAACACCGCCAAGGTCTCGGGCAACAGCTGCTCGACCGCCGCCGGGGTCATCGAGCTCAAGCAGATCAGCAACGTCACCATCATCGGCGTGGGCAGCGGAGCCGTGTTCGACCAGCTCGGCATCCACATCCGCGACTCCCGCAACATCATCATCCGCAACGTCACCATCCGCAACGTCAAGAAGTCCGGCTCCCCCACCTCCAACGGCGGCGACGCCATCGGCATGGAAAGCGGCGTCCGCAACGTCTGGGTCGACCACGTCGACCTGCTGGCCTCCGGCGGCGAGTCCGAGGGCTACGACGGCCTGTTCGACATGAAGGACGACACCCAGTACGTCACCCTGTCCTACAGCAGGCTGCGCAACTCCGGCCGCGGCGGACTGGTCGGCTCCAGCGAGAGCGACCGCTCCAACGGCTTCGTCACCTACCACCACAACCTCTACGACAACATCGACTCGCGGACGCCCCTGCTGCGCGGCGGCATCGGCCACATGTACAACAACCACTACGTCAGCCTCAACGAGTCCGGCATCAACTCCCGCGCCGGCGCCAGGGCCAGGGTCGACAACAACTACTTCAAGAACTCCAAGGACGTCCTGGGCACCTTCTACACCAGCGAAGCCGGCTACTGGCAGGTCAGCGGCAACATCTTCGACAACGTCACCTGGTCCGCCCCCGGCACCGACACCAACCCCGCCGGCCCCGACGTCACATCCACCACCACCGTCACCATCCCCTACGCCTACTCGCTCGACCAGGCCGGCTGCGTGCCCGGCATCGTCAGCCGCACCGCAGGCCCCAACACCGGCCTGAAGGTCTCCAACGGCACCTGCTAACCGCAGGGCCCCGCACGGCGGCTACCGAGCCACACCGGCCCGGTAGCCGCCGTCTCGACGTGGAGGCCCGGGCACGGCGCCGGCGCCCTGTACCGTTGCGGTGCGCGGCTCGGGGCGACCGCCCGGGCCAGAGGGTGATCATTGCGCGCGTCCCGGGGGGAGATACGTGGTGTGCGCCTACGTGCTCGTGGCCGAGGACGATCCCAAGCAGGCCGAACTCGTGCGCCGGTACCTCGTCCGCGAGGAGCACACCGTGCTGGTCGTGCCCGACGGACGGGCGGCGATCGACGAGGTGCGGCGGAACCGACCCGACCTGCTCGTCCTGGACGTGATGATGCCCAAGGTCGACGGCATGGACGTCTGCAGGGTGTTGCGCCGCGAGTACGACCTGCCGGTGCTGATGGTGACCGCGAGGGCCGGTGCCGACGACAAGTTGCTCGGGTTCGACCTCGGCGCGGACGACTACCTGACCAAGCCGTACGACCCACGTGAACTGATGGCCCGCGTGCGGTCGTTGCTGCGACGCGCGCAACGCCCCACCTCCGCCGCGCCCCGGATCGGCGACCTCGTGCTGGACCCGATCCGCCACGAGGTGCGCGTCGGCGACCGCCGGGTCTCCTGCACGCCCGCCGAGTTCCGGCTCCTGGCGACCATGGTCGCGGCGCCGGACCAGGTGTTCAGCCGGGGCCAGCTCGTGGAGCAGGCGTTCGGGCTGGACGGTCACCTCACCGAGCGGACGATCGACGTCCACGTCCGCAACCTGCGCAAGAAGATCGAGGCCGACCCGCGCGAACCGGAGTACCTGCGCACGGTGTACGGCATCGGCTACAAGATCACCGATGGTCGTCGGCTCGGCGGCTGACGCCCGGCGGCGGTACGGGCTGCGGGCGCGGTTGGTGGCCGGGACGGTGCTGGTGGCGATGTGCTCGATCGCGGCCACGGCGTGGCTGTCGGTGCAGAGCACGACGGGGACGATCCGGGCCGAGCGGGGGCAGAACCAGGCGACCGTCGCGCGGGTCTACGACGGTGTGCTCGCCTACGCGGCCACCCACCCGGGCTGGCAGGGCGTGGCGCCCGTGCTCGCGGACCTGAGCCGGGAGACGGGGCTCCGGATCGGCCTCACCACCGGCAACCGGGTGCCCATCGCCGGTGCGTTCGGACCGGACGACCCGCCGTTGCCCTCGACACCGGCCGCGGTCGCCGATCCGCTGGCGGTCGACGTCACGCTGGCCCCGCGGGCCGCGGACGACCGCATCGACCCCCGCGCGGTCGGGCCGTTCCGGCTGCTGCCGGCCGAGCGGGCGCAGGTCAGGGCGGAGGCGGAGGCCGCGGCACGATGCGTGCGGGCCGGCGGCGGGTCCGCCGCGGTGGTCGAGTCGGCGAGCGGGCGGTCCTTCGTGCGCGCACCCGGCGGGCTCGGTGGCTGCGACCGCACCGGCGTCGCGGAGGACGCACCGGTCCGGAAGCCGCAGCCCACCGAGGCACAGGCGTTGCTGATCCTCAACAGCTACCTCGACACGTGCTTCACCGACCGAGCCGCGCGCGGCTCCCGCGCCGTGCTCACCGGGTCCGGCGGTTTCCTGCGCGTCGACGAGCGCACCGACCAGCAGCTCTTCTTCGAGTGCCTGAGCTGGGGCAGGCACCTGCTGCTGACCCCCTACGTCACGCCCACGGCGCTGCTGTTCGTGAGCACGCCCGCGGAACCCGCCGTGGTGGGGCTGCCGGCGGCGGGCACCACGCGGATCGTCGTGGCCGCCGCGGTCGTGCTGGTGCTGACCGTCGGGGTCAGCCTGCTGCTCGCCACGCCCGTGCTGCGCTCGCTGCGGGTGCTCACGTCGGCGACCCAGCGGATGCGGTCCGGCGACCGCGCGGCCCGTGCCGACGTCGGCGCCAGGTGGGAGGTCGCCGAACTGGCCGCTGCCTTCAACCAGATGGCCGAGCACCTCGCCCGGGTCGAACGCCAACGCACCGACCTGGTCAACGACGTCTCGCACGAGCTGCGCACCCCGCTCGGCAACATCCGCGGCTGGCTGGTGGCCGCTCAGGACGGCGTCGCCGAGCTGGACACCGACCTCGTGGAGTCGCTGCTGGAGGAGACCATGGTGCTCCAGCACCTGGTCGACGACCTCCAGGACCTGGCCGAGGCGGAGGCCGGCGAACTGCGCCTCCGACCGGAGCCGGTCGACACCGGCGCCCTGCTGGCCCAGGTCGCGGCCTCGGCCGACCACGCCGCGACGGTGGCCGTGACGGCCGAGCCGGACCTGGTGGTGCGCGCCGACCCGGTGCGACTGCGCCAGGCGGTGGGCAACCTGGTCACGAACGCCATCCGGCACACACCGCCGGACGGGAGGATCACGCTTCGGGCCAACGGCGCGGGCGACGAGGTGGTCATCGAGGTCGCCGACACCGGCAGCGGCATCGCGCCCGAGCACCTGCCGCACGTGTTCGACCGCTTCTGGCGGGCGGACCGGTCCCGCAGCCGCGTCACCGGCGGGCGCGGGCTGGGGCTCGCGATCACCCGGCAACTGGTGGAGCTGCACGGCGGCACCGTGTCGGTGACCAGTGCCCCGGGTGTCGGCACGACGTTCACCCTGCGCCTGCCGCGACGGCGTGAAGATATCTGAACACCGTCCCAAGAGGATCTTCACATCCGTTGGCCACCATGGGTGCCATGACCCCAGTCGCCCGTGTGCTCGCACTCGCCGCCCTGGTCGTGCTGACCGCGTGCTCCCCGACACCCGGACCGGAGCCCCGCGTCGCGACCCTCGAGACCGCGGGGTCGGCCGCGCCGAGCGCGTCCGCGTCGCGCGCCGAGGCCGCGGCGAGCAGGCCGAGGGAACGGCTCGACATGACCGTCGACGACATCAACGTGCTGAACGAGGCCTACCTCCGGTGCCTGGCCGAGAACGGGCACGCCAAGGGCCGGGCGACCGGTGGCGACGCCGGTTCCGCGGTGGCACCCGGGCCCGACCGCGACGCCGACGCGGAGGCCGCCTGCCTCGGCGAGAAGCCGCTGCCGCCGTGGGAGTACGACACGGCGAACCCGGAGTCCGCGGATTTCGTGCACGCGGTCGTGCAGTGCCTGCGGGACAAGGGGGTCCGTCACGTCCAGGAGGAGCCCGCAGTCCCCGGCGACGACCGCAGGGTGCTCTCGTTCGGCGGCCCCGACAACGACGCCACGTCGATCTCGAAGGGCCTGGACCTGATCGGCGTCTGCGAGAAGGAGCGGATGAACCGGTGAGGAGGTGGTTGCCGCCCGCGCTCGCCGCGGTGCTGGTCGTGGGCGCCGGAGGCGTGTTCGCCTGCAGCAGGCTCACCGGGGAGCCGCCCGACCCGGGGCCGGTCCGGGCCGCCGCGGCGGACACCGCGCTCGTCGAGCGGACCGATCTCGCCACGTCCGTGACGATCGGCGGCACGCTCGGCTTCGGCCCGCCGACGACGCTCACCGGCCACAAGGAGGGCACGCTGACCTGGCTGCCCCCGGTCGGCACGGTCGTCGACCGCGGGGAGAAGCTGTACGAGGTGAACGCCCAGCCGGTGCCGCTGCTGTTCGGCGACACCCCGCTGTACCGCACGATCGAACGCGGGATGACCCCCGGGCCCGACGTGGCCGAACTGGTCGCCAACCTCCGCGCCCTGGGCTACCGCGACCCCGGCGAGGGTGACGCGTTCACCGAGGACACGCACGACGCGGTCAAGCGCTGGCAGAAGAACAACGGGCTGCCCGTGACCGGCTCCCTCGCCGTCGGTGACGTCGTGGTGCTGCCGGGCAAGCTCCGGGTCGCCTCGGTCGCGGCGCGGCCGGGCACCCCGGCGACGGAGGACGTGTTGACCTACACGCGCGTCGAGAAGGTGGTGTCCGTCAGCCTGGACCCGCGGCAGGTCGACGTCGCCGCCGTGCGCCCGGGCGACGAGGTGCGGCTCGGTCTGCCGGGCGGGACCGAGACCACCGGCACCACCAGCGCGATCACCAACGCCGCCGCGCCCGGCGAGGGCGCCTCCGACCAGGGCGAGCAGGCGCCGCAGGTCGCGATCGTCACGATCGACGACCAGGGCGCGGTCGCCGGGGTCGACTCCGGCTCGGTCCAGGTGACGGTCGTCACCGAGACCGCCGGGAACGTGCTCGCCGTGCCGGTGACCGCGCTGCTCGCGCTCGACGAGGGCGGGTACGCGCTCCAGGTCGTGTCCGACGACGGTGGCACGCGGCTCGTCGGCGTGCGGACCGGCATGTTCGCGGGCGGCCTGGTCGAGGTCGTCGGGGACGGGCTGGTCGAGGGCACGAGGGTGGTCCGGGCGTCATGACGGTGGTGCTGGCCGTCCGACACGTGACCAAGGTGCACCCCGGCGGGGTGCGTGCGCTCGACGACGTCTCCCTGACCGTCGAACGGGGTGAGCTGCTGTCGATCGTCGGGCCGTCCGGGTCGGGGAAGTCGACGCTGCTGAACCTGATGAGCACCCTGGACCGCCCGAGCAGCGGGACCGTCGAGGTGGGTGGGCAGGAGGTGTCGGAGTTGTCCGACCGCGGGTTGTCCGCGCTGCGGGCCCGCCGGATCGGCCTGGTGTTCCAGCAGTTCCACCTCGGCGACGGGCTCACCGCGGCCGAGAACGTGGCGACCGGGCTGCTCTACGCGGGTGTGCCGAGGCGCCTGCGGCGCCGGCTCGCGGTCGCCGCGCTGGCCCGGGTCGGGCTCGCGGCGCGGACCGAACACCGCCCGCACCAGCTGTCCGGCGGTGAACGCCAGCGCGTGGCCATCGCGCGGGCACTGGTCAACGAGCCGGCGATCGTGCTCGCCGACGAGCCGACCGGCGCGCTCGACACCGCGACCGGCCGGAACGTGATGGCGCTGCTGACGCGGCTGAACCGGGACGGCACGACCATCGCCGTCGTCACCCACGACCGCGACGTCGCGGCCTCGCTCCCGCGCCGGGTCACCCTGCGCGACGGTCGCGTCCAGTCCGACGTCCGGCTCGGGAGAGGGGCCACCCGGTGAAGCGGGAACCGGCCGCGCCGGTCAGGCTCAGCCCGGTCGACCTGGTGGGGCTCGGCCTGGTCGGCCCGAGGACCCGTCCGCTGCGCGCCCTGCTCGCCGCGCTGGGCATCGCGATCGGCATCGCGACGGTGGTGGTCGTGACCGGGATCCCGGCTTCCGGCCAGCAGGCGCTCGACCGGCAGCTCTCCGCGCTGGGCGCCAACCTCCTGCGGGCGCAGGCGACGTTCGACCAGGTGACCCAAGAACTCCCCCCGGTGCCGGAGGACGCGGCCGCGATGGCCGCGCGGATCGGCCCGGTGGAGCGCACGAGCGCGGTCGCGAACACCCATGCGCAGGTCCGGCGCTCCGACCGCATCCCACCCGAGTTCTCCTCCGGCTTGACGGTGCTCGCCGCGCGCACCGACCTGCTGCCCGCCATCGGCGCCCGCGTCGCCTCCGGCCAGTACCTCACCGACGGCACGTCCGCCCTGCCCGTGGCGGTGTTGGGCGACGAGGCGGCCACCCGGCTCGGCATCACCGACCTGCCCCCCGGGTCCCCCGCGCCGACCGTGTGGCTGGGCAACCGGTGGTTCACGGTGATCGGCGTGCTCGCACCGATCCCCCTCGCGCCCGACGTCGAGCGCTCCGTGCTCGTCGGCTGGTCCGCGGCCGAGCGGTGGCTCGACTTCGACGGGCACCCGACCGTGGTGTACGTCCGGGCGCAGGAGCCGCAACTGGAAGCCGTGCGGTCCGTGCTGGCCGCGACCGTGTTCCCGGAGAACCCGGCGCGCATCGAGGTCAGCCGCCCGTCGGACGCCCTGACCGCCAAGAGGATCGCGGAGACCACGTTCTCCGGGCTCTTCCTCGGCCTCGCCGGGGTGGCGCTGCTGATCGGTGGGATCGGCGTGGCCAACACCATGGTGATCTCGGTGCTGGAGCGCAAACGGGAGATCGGGCTCCGCCGCGCCCTGGGTGCCACGAAGGGGCAGATCCGCGCGCAGTTCCTCGCCGAGTCGGTCGTGCTGTGCCTCGTCGGCGGGTTGACCGGGGTGGCGATCGGCGTCCTGGGCGCCGCGAGCTACGCGGCCGCCCGCGGCTGGCCGGCCACCATCCCGCCGCTCGCCGCCGCGGGTGGCGCGAGCGCGGCGCTGCTCATCGGCGTCCTCGCCGGCTTGTTCCCCGCCATCCGGGCGGCACGCCTCAGCCCCACCGAAGCGCTGTCGGCGGCGTGACCCGCCCGAGCCCGGCCACCCCCGCGGCCTCGGCGCGGTGGTTGCCACACGGCTGAGTACTATGCAACATAGTACTCAGGTGCCCGATCCGTGCCGGCACCCCAGACCCGATCTCGCGATCCACGAGGCCATGCAGCGCAATTCGGCGAACACCACCGTCCACGGGCGAACCCCGTAACAGGGTGTAGCGTGGTGGGTGG
>NZ_JBHWIE010000089.1:0-26237 GCF_042732085.1 Actinosynnema sp. NPDC059797 | reverse complement strand
GCGAGGCCGCCCCCGGCGGTGCCGGGGGCGGCCTCGGGGGTGTTCTTTAGAGGCCGAGGTCGGCTTCGAACGCGCCTTCTTCCAGCCGGTTCTTGATGGTGGTCAGGAAGCGGCCCGCGTCGGCGCCGTCCACCAGGCGGTGGTCGTAGGTCAGCGCCAGGTAGGCCATGGAGCGGATGGCGATGGTGTCGTCGCCGTTCTCGTCGGTGACGACCACCGGGCGCTTCTTCACCACGCCGACGCCCAGGATGCCCACCTGCGGCTGCTGGATGATCGGCGTGTCGAAGAGGGCGCCGTTGCTGCCCAGGTTGGTCAGCGAGAACGTGCCGCCGGTCAGCTCGTCCGGGGTCAGCTTGTTCGCGCGTGCCCGGGAGGCCAGGTCGCCGATCTTGTGCGACAGGCCCGCCAGGTTGAGGTCGCCCGCGTTCGCGATCACCGCGTTGAGCAGGCCGCGCTCGGTGTCGATCGCGATGCCCAGGTGCTCGGCGCCGTGGTAGACGACCTCCTTCTTCTCCTCGTCGATGGAGGCGTTCAGCACCGGGTGCTGCTTGAGCGCCTCCACGGCGGCCTTGGCGAAGAAGGGCAGGAACGTGAGCTTGACGCCCTCGCGCTGCTCGAAAGCGGACTTGGCGCGGTTGCGCAGGCGGGCGATCTTGGTGACGTCCACCTCGAAGACCTGCGTGAGCTGCGCCGAGACCTGGAGCGACTCGCGGGTCCGCTGGGCCACGATCTGCCGCAGGCGGGGCAGCTTCTGCACGGTGCCGCGCTTGCCGCTGGTGTCGGCGGCGGGGGTGGCGACGCGCTGGGCCGGGGCGGACGCGGCCGGGGCCTGGGGCTGGGTCGGGGCGGCGGGCGCGGGGGCCTTCTTGGCCTCGACGGCGGCCAGCACGTCCTGCTTGCGGATGCGGCCGCCGACGCCGGTGCCCTTGAGCGAGCCCAGGTCGATGTTGTGCTCCGAGGCCAGCTTGCGGACCAGCGGGGTCACGTAGGGCGCGCCGTTGGAGGACTCCTCCTGGGCGGGGGCTTCCTGCGGAGCCGCCTGCTTCGGGGTCTCCTGAGGGGCGGGCTGCTCCTGCTTGGCGGGGGGCTGGGGGGCCTGCTGCTGCGGGGCCGCCTCCTGCTGGGCGGGGGCCTCCTGCTGCTTGGGAGCCTCCTGCTTCGGGGCTTCCTGCTGCTTCGGGGCGCCCGAGCCGATGACGGCCAGCCGGCCGCCCACCTCGACGGTCTCGTCCTCGCCGGCGGTGATCTCCAGCAGGGTGCCGGCCACCGGGGACGGGATCTCGGTGTCGACCTTGTCGGTCGAGACCTCCAGGAGGGGCTCGTCCACCTCGACCGAGTCGCCGACGGACTTCAGCCACCGGGTGACGGTGCCCTCGGTGACGCTCTCGCCCAGGGCGGGCATGGTGACCGGGGTGCCCTCGGCGTCCTGCTTCGGGGCCTCGGCCTGCGGTTCGGGCTGCGGGTCGGGGGTGGACTGCGGCTCCGGCTGGGCCTCCTCGGCGGGTGCGGCGCCGCCGCCCGAGGTGGAGTCGTCGGAACCGGCGTCCGAGCCGTCGCCGATGACGGCGAGTTCGGCGCCGACCTCGACGGTCTCGTCCTCCTGGGCGACGATCTTCTGGAGCACGCCCGCCGCGGGGGAGGGGATCTCGGTGTCGACCTTGTCGGTCGAGACCTCCAGCAACGGCTCGTCGACCTCGACGCGGTCACCCTCCTGCTTCAACCAGCGGGTGACCGTGCCCTCGGTGACGCTCTCGCCGAGTGCGGGCATTTGAACGGAGAAGGCCATCGTTCGCTGACTCCTCGTGCGTGGGTCGAAGTTCGGCTGACTGGGGTGCGACGGTCAGCCGTGCACGTGCAGCGGCTTGCCGGCCAAGGCGAGGAAGGCTTCGCCGAGGGCTTCAGTCTGGGTCGGGTGGGCGTGGATCAACGGCGCCACGTCCTCGGGGTACGCCTCCCAGCTGTAGATCAGCTGGGCCTCACCGATCAGCTCGCCGACCCGCTCGCCGACCATGGTGACACCGACCACCGGACCATCGGGCGCCTTCACGAGCTTGACGCCACCGGCGGTCTTCAGGATCTGGCTCTTGCCGTTGCCGGCGAGGTCGTAGACGAACGTCTCGACGGAGCCGTACTTCTCCTTGGCCGCGGCCTCGGACAGGCCCACCGAGGCGACCTCGGGCTTGCAGTAGGTGACGCGCGGGATGCCCGCCTCGTCGATGACCTTGGGGTTCTGCCCGGCGATCTCCTCGGCGACGAAGATGCCCTGCTGGAAGCCGCGGTGCGCGAGCTGGAGGCCGCGCACGATGTCGCCGACCGCGTAGACGCCGTCCAGGTTGGTCTTCAGGCGCTCGTCGGTGACGACGAAGCCGCGCTCGATCGCGACGCCGGCCTCCTCGTAGCCGTGGCCCGCGGTGTTGGGGCCGCGGCCGACGGCGACCAGCAGCAGGTCCGCCTCCAGCACGTCGCCGGACTCCAGGGTGACGGAGACGCCCGCGTCGTTCTGGGTGGCGTTGGTGAACTTCACGCCGGTCTTGAACTTGATGCCGCGGCGGCGGAACGCGCGCTCCAGCTGCTTGGACGCGTACTCGTCCTCGGCGGGGACCAGGCGGGGCAGCGCCTCGACGATGGTCACGTCGACGCCGAAGGAGGCCCAGACGCTGGCGAACTCGACGCCGATGACGCCGCCGCCCAGCACGATCGCCTTCTCCGGGATGAAGTCGAGGTTGAGGGCCTGGTCGCTGGTGAGGACCCGGCCGCCGATCTCCAGGCCGGGCAGGCTGCGGGCGTAGGAGCCGGTCGCCAGGACCACGTTCTTGCCGGTGTAGCGCTTGCCGTCCACCTCGACGGTCTTGTTGCCGACGAACGTGCCCGCGCCCTCGACCAGGGTGACCTTGTTGGCCTTGGCCAGGCCCTGGAGGCCCTTGTACAGGCGGCTGATCACGCCGTCCTTGTACGAGTTCACGCCCGCGATGTCGATGCCCTCCAGCGAGGACTTCACGCCGAACTGGTCACCCTCGCGGGCGTTGTCCGCGACCTCCGCCGCGTGCAGCAGCGCCTTGGTCGGGATGCAGCCGCGGTGCAGGCAGGTGCCCCCCAGCTTGTCCTTCTCGACCAGGATGACGGACAGGCCGAGCTCCGCAGCGCGGAACGCGCAGGCGTAGCCGCCCGAGCCGCCACCGAGGATCACGAGGTCGGCGGAGGTGTCGGTCACGGGATCTCCCTGGAGAGCTTGATGCCTTACTCCGCGCGGGTGCGCGCGTGTGATGGCCATCTTGTCACTACGGTGAGGACGACGGCGACGCGGTGTCCTCTTCGGAGGACTTGCCACCCTCTTCACCTCGGCGCCGGCACGATTGGGTGAAGGAGTGCCGTCAGGAGGTGACCGGGTGGGTCTGTTCGACCGTTTTCGCAGGAAGCAGCGCCCCGGCGTGCTGCGAGCGGCCACGTCCACCGACACCACCCACTTGGAGCAGTGGGCTTCGTCACGTCGTGGGGTGGAGGCGTACGTCGAGCCGAAGACGACCGTGACCGAGACCACGGTCGTGCTGGTCGCGCACGACGGTGAGTGGACGCGCCGGCGCATCGACGGCGAGGACGGCGCGCGGCGGCTGGCGAAGAAGCTGGGCATCCCGATCTACGACGCGGGCATCGTCGGGTACCCCAAGCGGATGCGCGAGTACTCGCGGCGCAAGGGCAACAGGGGCTGAGGGCGGCCCGGGGCGTCCCCGGGCCGCCGGTGTCCGCTCAGCCGTTCGCGGCGATGTCCGCCAGCACGGCGGCGATGGTGCGCACGGGCACGCCGGTGCCGCCCTTGGTGGTGTAGCCGTACGGGCCGCCCGTGTGGAACGACGGCCCGGCCACGTCGATGTGCGCCCAGGTCACGCCCTCGGCCACGAACTCGCGCAGGAAGATCCCGGCGGTCAGCATCCCGCCGAACCGGTGACCGGCCACGTTGGACAGGTCGGCCACGCGGGACTCCAGGTCGCCGCGCAGCTCCTCCGGCAGCGGCATGGCCCACGCCTGCTCGCCCACGGCGCGGCCCAGCGCGGCCACCCGGTCGCGGAACTCTTCGGTGCCCATGACGCCGGCGGTGCGCTTGCCCAGCGACACGACCTGGGCGCCGGTCAGCGTGGAGGTCTCGATCAGGTAGTCCGGTCCCTCCTCGCAGGCGCGCACGATCGCGTCGGACAGGATGAGCCTGCCCTCGGCGTCGGTGTTGAGCACCTCGACGGTCTTGCCGCCGTACATGGTCAGCACGTCGCCGGGCCGGTAGGCGGTGCCGGACGGCATGTTCTCCGCCATCGGCGCCCACGCGGTGACCTCCAGCGGGAACTTCAGCTTCGAGGCCAGCACCACGGAGGCGATCACGGCCGCCGCGCCGCCCATGTCCGAGGTCATCTCGTCCATGCCCAGCGCCGGCTTGATCGAGATGCCGCCGGTGTCGAAGGTGATGCCCTTGCCGACCAGGGCGATCTTCTTGGTCGCCTTCGGGCCGCGGTAGGTGATGCGGACCAGGCGCGGCGGGCGGCTCGACCCGCCGCCGACGCCGAGGATGCCGCCGAAGCCCTGCTTGCGCAGCGCCTTCTCGTCCAGCACCTCCACCTCCAGGCCCTCGGCCTTGGCCAGCGCGACGGCGCGCTCGGCGAAGGAGGCCGGGAACAGGTCGTTCGGCGGGGTGTTGACCAGGTCGCGGGTGGTGGTGACGGCCTCGGCGATCGCCGTGGACGCCTTCACCGCCGCCCGGTGCGCCCGGGTGGAGCCCCCGGCGGGCGCGACGAGGTCCACCCGCGCGACCGGGGCGTCGCCCTTGTCGGACTTGTAGGCGGTGAACGAGTAGGCGCCCATGACGGTGCCCTCGACGGCCGGGCCGAGGTGCAGCGCGGACAGCGCGGTCGCGGCGCGCTTCTTGCCGGCCAGGGCGCGGGCGGCGGCGCCGGACGCGCGGCGCACCTGGTCCTCGGCGACCGAGCCGTCGGCGGCGGGCTTGCCCAGCCCCACCGCGATCACCACCGGCGCGGTGATCCGGCCCAGTGCCGGCAGCGTCACGACCTCGTCCTGCCTGCCGGTCGCGCCCACGGCGCCGAGCACGTCGACCAGGCCGCCGTCGAACGCGGCGTCGACCGCCTCCGCCCCGCCGGCCAGGACGAGCCCTCCCGGGCCCTGGATGGTGCCCACCACGACGGCGTCGACGTTGGTGGTGCTCAGGTCACTGTCGGTGATGGCGAGTTTCGGGGCGGTCACTGCGGCTCCTCGACGGTCCTCCCGGCACTTCCTGGTCGTGCGTCGGGATGCGGAATTGATCGAGTCGAATGCTAAGGGGCTCGTTCCTGCACTTGGCGGCGGTACCTTCGATAGCGGGGAGTAACAATTAACACGTTCGGACGTAAGCCGCTTGGGCGTTAGCTGGACCTCTGGTCCATATGTCACCGTGTACCGGTGACAATCACGCCCCGTGCCGGCGCAGTGGTGCTCGCCCTCGGCGCGACCCTCGGGGTCGGGGTGCTCGCGGGCTTCGCCCCCGCCGCGGCCGCGGCGGGCCCCTGGTTCCCCGTCGCCCTGGTCCTCGCCGCGCTGACCGCGCTGTGCTGCGCGTTCTCCACCGCCGACCAGGCCCGCGCCTACCCGGACGCGCCCGGCGGCTACGCCTACACCCGCAACCAGCTCGGCCCGTGGCCCGCGCGCATCGGCGCGAGCGCCCACCTGGTCGGCCGCGCCGGGGTGGCCGCCGCGCTGGCCGGCGCGTTCGGCGCCTACGTCTTCCCCGAGCACCAGCTCGTCGCCGCGGTCGGCCTCCTCGTGGTGACCTCGGCGCTCGGCGCCTCGGGCTTCCGCTGGGGCACGGGGCTGAGCGCGGCCGCCGCCGCGGTGGTGCTCGGCGTGCTCGCGCTCGTGGTCGTGGTGTGCTTCGCCGTGGCGCCGCCGGACAACCCGGTCGCCACGGGCGGCGACCTCGGGTTCGAGGGCCTCATGAGCGCCGGGTCGCTGCTGTTCGTGCTGTTCACCGGGTTCGAGCGGATCACCGCGCCGCTGCCGGGCGACCGCGTGTTCAGCGCCCGCGTGCTGCGCTTCGCCATCCCGGCGGCGCTCGCGGTCGCGCTGGTGGTGTCGCTCGCCGTGGGCGCGGCGCTGCTGCGGCAGCTCGGCCCCGCGCGCCTGGCGCTGTCGCCCGCGCCGCTGCGGGACGCCCTGGTCGCCGCCGACGGCCGCGCGCTGCTGCCCGTGCTCGCCGCGGGCGCGGCGGTGGCCGCCGTGTCCTCGCTGTTCTTCGTACTCGGCTCGGCCCGCCGCACGCTCGCCGGCATGGTCGAGACCGGCGACCTGCCCCCGGTGCGCGCGGCCTGGCCGCTGGAAGTGGTGGTGGTCGCGTCGGCCGTGCTCGGCGTGGTCGCGCTGACGCCGGGCACCGCCCTCGCGGTCGGCGCGTGCGGCACGGCGTTCTACTACGGCTTCACGAACGCCTCGGCGCGCGTGCTGCTCCAGGAGGACCGCACGTGGCCGATGCGCACCGCGTGCCTGGGGCTCGGGCTGTCGGTGCTGCTGGCGATGAGCGCGCCCACGGAGGCGTTGGTCGTCACCGCCGCGGCGCTCGCGCTGGGTACCGGTCTGACCGCGCTGGGTCGGCTCCGGCAGCCGGTCGGGTAGCCCGACCGGATGGTCGGACGTCCGAGCGTCGGGACGGCGATTTTCCGATGTCCGCGCGGCGGCTAGTGTGCTGCCATGACGACAGCGTTGCCTTTCACCCGGACCCCCAACCCGCAGCCGGCGACCCCGGAGCGCGTTGCGGAGGTACTCGCGAAGCCGGGCTTCGGGCAGCACTTCACCGACCACATGGTGACGATCCGCTGGAACCGCGAACAGGGCTGGCACGACGCGGCTGTCGAGCCCTACCACTCGCTGGAGCTGGACCCGGCGGCAATGGTGCTGCACTACGGCCAGGCGATCTTCGAAGGGCTCAAGGCCTACCGCCTGCCCGACGGCTCGATCGCCTCCTTCCGCCCCGAGGCGAACGCCGAGCGCTTCCGCGCCTCGGCCCGCCGCATGGCGATGCCCGAACTGACCGACGAGCTGTTCCTGGGTTCGCTCCGGGAGCTGCTGGCCGTCGACGAGCGCTGGGTGCCCGAGGGCGGCGGCGAGGAGTCGCTGTACCTGCGGCCCTACCTGTTCGCCACCGAGCGCGGCCTCGGCGTGCGGCCGGCGGGGGAGTACCTCTACGTGCTCATCGCCTCGCCCGCCGGCTCGTACTTCACCGGCGGCCTGAAGCCGGTGACGGTGTGGCTGTCGACCGAGTACGTCCGCGCGGCGCCCGGCGGCACCGGCGCGGCCAAGTTCGCGGGCAACTACGCGGCGTCGCTGGTGGCGCAGGCGCAGGCCGCCGCGCAGGGCTGCGACCAGGTCGTGTGGCTGGACGCGGTGGAGCGCCGGTGGGTCGAGGAGATGGGCGGGATGAACCTGTTCTTCGTCCTCGGCTCCGGCGACGACGCGCGCGTGGTGACGCCGGAGCTGTCCGGCTCGCTGCTGCCGGGCATCACCCGCGACTCGCTGCTCCAGCTCGCGCGCGACTTCGGCCACGGCGTGGAGGAGCGCCGGATCTCCACCGAGGAGTGGGAGAAGAAGGCGGAGTCCGGCGAGCTGACCGAGGTGTTCGCCTGCGGCACGGCCGCGGTGATCACGCCGGTCGGGCACGTCAAGCACGCGGACGGCGAGTTCTCGATCTCCGGCGGCCGCACCGGCGAGGTCTCCATGAAGCTGCGCAAGCACCTGACCGGCATCCAGCAGGGCACGGTCGAGGACCGGCACGGCTGGCTGAAGAAGATCAACTGAGGCAGCAGACCGCCAGCACGGCGAGCGTGGCGGTCTCGCAGGCCGCGCCGAGCACGTCGCCGGTGATCCCGCCGAAGCGCCGGCGCGCGTGCCGGACGAGCAGCAGCACGAGCCCGGCCGCGAGCACCACCGCGGCCGGGCCGCGCCACGGGTGGACGAAGAACCCGGCCACCGCCAGCGCGACCCACCACCCGGCGGCCACCCACCGCGGCTGCGAGCCCGCCACCAGCGCGCCCAGCCCCTCGGACCGGGCCGCCGGGACGCCGCGCAGGCAGCACAGCGCGAACGCGGCCCGCCCGGCGGTCACCGCCAGCACCACCGCGCCCCACCCGGCCACCGGCAGGGCGGCGGCCTGCGCGCCCAGCACCACGACCAGCGCGACCACCGCGAACGGCCCCGCGCCCCCGTCGCGCATGACGGCCAGCGCCCGCTCGGGCGGCCCGTAGCAGCCCAGCCCGTCGACGGTGTCCGCGAGCCCGTCGAGGTGCATCCCGCGCGTGGCCAGCGCGAGGAAGCCCACCACGAGGAAGCCGCCGAGTAGCCCCGGCAGCGCGGTGAGCAGCCCCGCGGCGACCGCGCCGAGCAGGACGCCCACCAGCGGCGCGAGGGCGATGGCCCGCCCGGCCGCCCGCGCGTCGACGTCGCCGACGCCGCGGACGGGCAGCACGGTCAGCAGCGACAGCGCCAGGCGCATCAGGCGCGCCCCGTCAGGCGGGACCCCGTCAGGCGGGACCCCGTCAGGCGTGGCCCCATCAGGCGGGCCCGGAGATGCCCGCGCTGTCGAAGGTGGCCATCTCCGCCAGGACCCGCGTCGCCATGACCACCAGCGGCAGCGCCGCCACCGCGCCCGAACCCTCGCCGAGCCGCATGTCGAACTCCAGCAGCGGCTCCAGCCCCAGGTGGTTCAGCGCCAGCGCGTGCGCGGGCTCCGCCGACAGGTGCCCGGCCACCCACCACTCGCGGGCGCCCGGCGCCAGCTCCTCGGCGACCACGGCCGCCGCGCCGGTCACCACGCCGTCCAGCACCACGGGCGTCTTGCGCACCGCCGCCTGGGCCAGGAAGCCCGCCATCGCGGCGATGTCCGCGCCCGACGACCGGCCCAGCAGCGCCACCGGGTCGTTGATGACCGGCCGGGCGCGGCGCAGCGCGTCCCGGATCGCGGCGGTCTTGCGCATCCAGCCCCGGTCGTCGACCCCGGTGCCCCGGCCCACCACGGCCACCGGCTCGGACCCGGTCAGCGCGGCGATCAGCACCGCCGCCGGCGTCGTGTTGCCGATGCCCATGTCACCGGCGATGAGCAGGTCCGCGCCGCCGTCGACCTCGTCGTCCACGAGCTTGCGGCCGACCTCGATCGCGCGCTCGGCCTCCTCGGGGGTCAGCGCGTCCTCGCGGTCGATCGACCCGGAGCCGCGGCGCACCTTCTCGTCGCCCACGGCCGTGTCGGCGTCCACGGCCACGTCGACCACGCGCACCGTCGCGCCCGCCACGTTGGCCAGCACGTTCACCGCCGCGCCGCCCGCCAGGAAGTTGGCCACCATCTGCCCGGTGACCTCGCTCGGGTACGCGGACACGCCGTGCCGCGCCACCCCGTGGTCACCGGCGAACACGACCACCCGGGGTCGGGTGAACGGCCGCGGCGGGCACGTGCCCTGGCACGCGGCCACCCACGCGCCCAACTCCTCCAGCTTGCCGAGCGAGCCCACGGGCTTGGTCAGCACCGCGTGGCGGCTCACCGCCTGGCGGCGCGCGGCCCCGCTGGGCGGCTCGACGGGCGGGAACTCGATGGTCACCGACTACCTCCGGCTTCGCGCAAGTGCAGTGGGATCCCGGCGACGACCAGCATGACCTCGTCGCACACCTCGGCCAGCCGCGCGTTGAGCGAGCCGAGCTGATCGCGGAAGAGCCTGCCAGAGCGGGTCCCGGGCACGACGCCGAGGCCGACCTCGGCGGAGACGAGGACCAGCCGGCTGCGCGTGCCCCCGACCGCGCGCACCAGTTCGGCGCACTCCGCCTCGACCCGGCCGAGGCCGTGGCCCTCCCACGCGTCGGCGTCGTCCAGCACGCCGGTGAGCCAGGTCGCCAGGTCGTCGACCAGGATCGGCGGGTCGTCCGGGGTGGTGGCGGTGAGCAGGGCGGGCAGGTCGCCGGGCGCGGGGGCCTCCACCGTGGTCCACGTGACCGGGCGGCGGGCGACGTGCCGGGCGATCCGCTCGTCCCAGTCGGCGTCGTCCGGGTAGCGGCGCGCGGTGGCGACGTAGGTCACCACGGGGTCGGTGAGCAGGCCCTCGGCGTGGGCGGACTTGCCCGACCGCGCGCCGCCCAGGACCAGTGTCCGACGCGTCACACCACACCCCATCCGTTCGGCGAGCACATAGCCTGACCGGGAACGTTACCCGCAGGACATCCTGGGAGGAGGCCGTTGTGGAGTACCGGTGGCGGTACCAGGACGAGGAGGGCCGCGAGGTCCACGGCCCGGCCGTGGCGTTCGGCGACCAGACCGAGGCGGAGGACTGGTTCAGCGAGGCGTGGCCGGAGCTGCGGTCGGCGGGGGTGGCCCAGGTGACGCTGCTGCGCGCGGAGTCCGAGGTGTACGGACCCATGTCGCTCTCGCCGGCGGAGTAGGGCCATCGGGGATGCCCGTCGTGAGCGCGAATCGCTGACCTGCGAGAACGCCAGGGGGGCGGCACGCTCGTCCACGGCCTTCATCAGGTCTCGAAAAGACCCCGACCAGCGGTGAACCCGAACGGGGCACCCCGAGAGCGAGGTGCCCCGTCCCTCACGCGGTCACGGCGTGACGGTCAGGCGGGGGTCGGTCTCGACGGAGTCGCCGAGCACCTCGTCGATCTTGGCCAGCAGCTCGGCCTCCAGCTTCACGCCGGCGGCCTTCACGTTCTCGTGCACCTGCTCCGGCCGGGACGCGCCGATGATCGCGGACGCCACGTTCGGGTTCTGGAGCACCCACGCCACGGCCAGCTGGGCCAGCGACAGGCCGGCCTCCTCGGCCAGCGGCTTGAGCCGCTGGACCTTCTCCAGCACCTCGTCGCGCAGGAACCGGGCGATGAACTTCGAGCCGGTCTCGTCGGTCGCGCGCGAGCCCTCCGGCAGCGGCTGCCCCGGCAGGTACTTGCCGGTCAGCACGCCCTGCGCGATGGGCGACCAGACGATCTGGCTGATGCCCTCGCGCTCCGAGGTCGGCACGACCTGGGACTCGATGACGCGCCACAGCATCGAGTACTGCGGCTGGTTGGAGATGAACGGGATCTTCAGCTCGCGCGCGAGCGCCGCGCCCTGCGCGATCTGGTCCGCGTTCCACTCGGAGACGCCGATGTAGAGCACCTTGCCCTGCCGCACCAGGTCGGCGAAGGCGAGCATGGTCTCCTCCAGCGGCACGGTCCGGTCGAACCGGTGCGCCTGGTAGAGGTCCACGTAGTCGGTCTGGAGCCGCTTGAGCGAGCCGTTGATGGACTCCGCGATGTGCTTGCGCCCCAGGCCCTTGTCGTTGGGGCCGCCCGGACCGGTCGGCCAGAAGACCTTGGTGAAGATCTCCAACGACTCCCGGCGCTGCCCGGCCAGCGCGCGGCCCAGCACGGACTCGGCCTTGGTGTTGGCGTAGACGTCCGCGGTGTCGAACGTGGTGATGCCCGCGTCGAGCGCGGCGTGCACGCAGGCCGTGGCCTGCTCCTCCTCGACCTGGGAACCGTGGGTGAGCCAGTTGCCGTACGAGATCTCGCTGATGTTCAGGCCACTGCGGCCGAGGCGTCGGAACTCCATGCGGCAAGCCTAGTACAGGTCGTTCGGGTAGCTAATGAACTCTGGCCCCCGCCGGCCGGCTCCGTCAGACCTTCTCTCCGGGGCCCACGCGCGGCTTCGGGACGCGGAGGCGGCGGAGCTGGCTGGCCCGGATGAACGAGTACCAGCCGATCGACAGGCCTCGCGAGGTGTCGTTCGGGAACTTCAGCCGCACGCGCCGGGTGACCAGCCGGCCCAGCACGAAGCCCTCCACGATCATCGCCAGCAGCATGAACGTGGTGAGCAGCGTGGCGTACTGCTGGATCAGGGGTGACGGCACGAGCAGCGCGACGAACACCAGGATCGCCAGCGGCATGAACAGGCCCATGAGGTTGCGGCGCGAGTCGACCACGTCCCGGATGTAGGCCTTCACCGGGCCCCGGTCGCGCGGCAGCAGGTACTTGTCCTCGCCCGCCATCATGCGCTGCCGGCGCTCGGCGGCCGCGGCGCGGCGCTCTTCCTTGGAGACCTTGCTCCCGCGCGCCCTCTTGAACGCCTCGCGCTGGGTGCGGGGCGGCGGCGGCACGGGGCCGCGGCGCTTGCCCTCGGCCTCGCGGCGCTTGGGCGTGGGCCGACCCTTGCCCGGTGTGCGCCCGGGCTCCGCGGCCGTCACCTCCGGGGTGGTGTCCTCGGTGGTGGCGGTCTCGGCGGCTTCGTCGGCGTTGCGGCGCAGGAACCTCACCTCACCAGAGTAGGAGATGGGTCGATAAGTACTGTTCGCGAGGTGCGAGTTGTGATCGCCCCGGACTGCTTCGGCGGCACGCTGACCGCCCGCGAGGTCGCCGAGGCCGTGGCCGAGGGCTGGCGCCGCGCCGCGCCCGACGACGAGCTGAGCCTCCGGCCGCTGGCCGACGGCGGCCCCGGCTTCGTGGACGTCCTGCACGCCGCGCTCGGCGGTGTGGTCCGCACCACCACCGTCACCGGCCCGCTGGGCGACCGGGTCGAGGCGAGGTGGCTGGAGCACGAGGGCACCGCCTACCTGGAGTCCGCCCAGGCGTGCGGCCTGCACCTGATCCCGCCCGACCTGCGCCCGAGCGCCGCCGAGACCGCCACCACCAGGGGCGTCGGCGAGCTGCTCAACGCCGCGCGGGACGCGCGCACCATCGTCGTGGGCCTCGGCGGCTCGGGCACCACGGACGGCGGCGAGGGGATGCGCGCGACCGCCGGCCCCGTCACCGCCAGGCTGGTGGTCGCCTCGGACGTGGAGAACCCGCTGCTCGGCCCGCACGGCGCGGCCCGGGTGTTCGGACCCCAGAAGGGCGCGTCGCCCGAGGCCGTCGAGCGCCTGGAGGCCCGGCTCGCGGCCATGGCGGAGCTGGCGGACGTGCGCGACCGGCCCGGCGCGGGCGCGGCGGGCGGCCTGGGCGCGGGGCTGATGGCGCTCGGCGCGACCACCGTGTCCGGCGCGCGCCTGGTCCGCGAGCTGACCGGCCTCGACGCGGCGCTCGACCACGCCGACCTGGCCGTCACGGGGGAGGGGAGCTTCGACTGGCAGTCGCTGCGCGGCAAGCTCGTCACCGCCGTGGCCGCGGGCGCGGCCGAGCGCGGCCTGCCGTGCGTGGTGCTCGCCGGGCAGGTCTCGGTCGGCAGGCGCGAGGCGGCGGCGGTCGGCGTCCAGGACGCCCACGCGGTCGCCGAGCACGCCGGCTCGGTCGAACGGAGCCTGGCGGACCCGGCGGGCACCCTCGCCGACCTGGCCGCACACGTCGCGAGGCAGTGGTCACACCCCCGCACCGCCTAGCTGTGGGACCATGGAAGACGGAACAAAGCGGGTGCTGCCCGTGTTGCCCGGGTAGAGATGCCCGCAAAGGACCTCTGAGGGAGAGCCATGACGACCGCTCAGGACGCCGCAGCCACCACTCCGGACGCCCCGCCGACCCACGGTGTGACGCTCACCGACGCGGCGGCCGCCAAGGCCAAGGCGCTGCTCGACCAGGAGGGGCGCGACGACATGCACCTGCGCATCGCCGTCCAGCCCGGTGGCTGTGCCGGTCTGCGCTACCAGCTGTTCTTCGACGAGCGCACGCTGGACGGCGACGCCCTGCGCGACTTCGGCGGCCTCAAGGTGGCCGTCGACCGCATGAGCGCCCCGTACGTCGAGGGTGCGGTGATCGACTTCGTGGACACGATCGAGAAGCAGGGTTTCACCATCGACAACCCGAACGCGGGCGGCTCCTGCGCCTGCGGCGACTCGTTCCACTGATCGAGCGCTGAACCGCTGAACGCGGAAGAGGCCCCCGCTCCGGCGGGGGCCTTTCGCGTGTCGGGGAACCGGTGGGACGGGGCCGGCGGAGGCCTCAGACCAGACCCGGAGCCGTCAGACGTACGCGTCCAGGTCCGCGACCTGCGCGTAGTTCGCGTCGTCCACCTGCCAGGGCGCCGCGGCGCCCGGCTCGGGCGGCGTCGCCCCGCTCACCCGCAGCTCCTCGGGGAGCGCGGTGCAGTCGTCGATCAGCTCGGCCAGGGTGTCCGCCTCAGGGGTGCTCACCCGGACGACCGTATTCGTGCGAACCGCTTGACAACCGCCGTCCCGGGCGGAAGGCCCCCCCTAGGGCCCGGCGCGCGGCGGGGGCGGGCCCTCGCGGGCACGGGTCAGAGCTTGACCGGGTAGTGCGGCTCGGGGATGGCCGGGCGGATGCGGCCCTCGACGAAGATCCCGTGCCAGATCATGAACATCAGCAGCGCCCAGATCCGGCGGCTGTTGTCCGCCACGCCCGACCGGTGCTCCTCGATGACCCGCAGCACGCCGTCCTTGTTGATGTACTGGTCGGTCTGCGACTGGCGCACGTGGTCGACCGCCCAGTCGTGCATCTCGTCCTTCAGCCAGTGCCGGATCGGCACCGGGAAGCCCAGCTTGCGGCGGTTGAGCACGTGCGCGGGCACGATGTCGCGGATCGCCCGGCGCAGCGCGTGCTTGGTGGTCTCCCGGGTGAGCTTCAGCTCCGACGGCACCTGCGAGGCGATCCGGAACACCTCGTTGTCCAGGAACGGCACCCGCAGCTCCAGCGAGTTCGCCATGGTCACCTTGTCGGCCTTGACCAGGATGTCGCCGCGCAGCCAGGTGAACAGGTCGACGTGCTGCATCCGGGTCACCGGGTCCCAGTCCGCCGACTCGCGGTACGGCTGGGCGGTCACGTCCTGGTGCGACACGTTCGGGTCGTAGGTGCGCAGCACCTGCCGGAGCTGGTCGTCCATGAAGATGCGGGCGTTGCCGTAGTAGCGCTCCTCCAGGGTCAGCGCGCCCCGCCGCAGCAGGTCCTTGCCGCGCACGCCCTGCGGGATCTTCGTGGACACCTTGCCCATGGCCTTGCGCAGCGCGCCCGGCACCTTGTCGAACGGCGCCAGCGACAGCGGCTCGCGGTAGATCGTGTAGCCGCCGAACAGCTCGTCCGCGCCCTCGCCCGACAGCACCACCTTCACGTGCTGCCGCGCCTCGCGCGCGATGAACCACAGCGGCACCAGCGCCGGGTCCGCCACCGGGTCGTCCAGGTACCAGGTGATCAGCGGCAGCGCGTCCATCATCTCCTGCGCCGTCACCGCCCGGACCACGTGCTTCACGCCGATCGCGGCGGCCGACTCGGCGGCCACGTCGATCTCCGAGTAGCCCTGCCGCTGGAAGCCGGTGGTGAACGTGATCAGGTCCGGGTTGTGCTCCTTGGCCAGCGCCGCGACCACGGTCGAGTCGATGCCGCCGGACAGGAACGAGCCGACCGTCACGTCCGCGCGCATGTGCTTGGCCACCGAGTCCCGCAGCGCCTCGGTGATCTCGTCGTACAGGCGGTCCTCGTCGGCCTGGCCGCGCACCGCGCGGGGCCGGAACGTCGCCGGGAAGTACCGCTCGACCACCGGCTCGCCACCCGGCGTGACCGTGAACGACGTGCCCGACTCGATGCGGTGAACGCGGCTGTGGAGGGACTCCGGCTCGGGCACGTACTGGAGGATGAAGTAGTGCTGGAGGGCCTTCTTGTCGACCTCCGGCCGGATGCCGATGGCGGGCGCCAGCTCCAGCACGGACTTCTTCTCGCTGGAGAACGCCACGCCGCCCGGCCCGGCCGCGTAGTACAGCGGCTTGATGCCGAACGGGTCGCGCGCGCCGAAGACCACGCGCCGCGCCTTGTCCCAGATCAGGAAGGCGAACATGCCCCGCAGCTTCGCCACCGCCGACGGGCCCCAGTAGTGGTAGGCCGCCACGATGGTCTCGGTGTCGCCGTCGGTGGCGAACCGCGCGCCGAACTGCTTGGTCAGCTCCGCCCGCAGCTCCAGGTAGTTGTAGATCTCACCGTTGAACAGGATCGCGTACCGGCCCTGCGCCTCGGGCGGACCCCAGTGCAGCGGCTGGTGGGAGTGCTCGATGTCGATGATGGACAGGCGGTTGAAGCCGAAGACGACCTCACCGCCCTGCCACGTGCCGCTCTCGTCGGGGCCGCGGTGCCGCATGCAGCGCAATGCCCCCGCCACCGCCGAGCGCGCTCGCTGTGCCTCGTCTTCGCCAGGGCAAACCAGTCCTACCAGGCCGCACACGCCGTAACACCTTTCGAGTCGTGTGGAGAAGAACCCAGTATGCCGGGGGCGCTCCGTGTGACCGAAACTGCACCACACGGGTGCGGCCCCCGAGGGGTGGGCCCCATGGAGCTGGGTTACGCTCCCGCATGATCCGGCAAGGGCGGTTTCCCCTTGCCCGCGAGCTTGAAAGCAGCGAGGAGGCGGCGAGCAGTGGGCCTGAAGGAGGGCACCAGGGCAGCCCGGCTGGCGAAGGTCGGAGGGCTGGTCGGCCTGGTCGGCGTCGGGGCCACGGGTTGCTCCACGGAAGAGGTGATGCGCTTCGGCTGGCCGGTTGGGGTCACCCCCCAGGCCGAGGCGATGCGCGAGCTGTGGACGTGGTCCGTCGTCGCCGCGCTCGCGGTCGGCGTCATCGTGTGGGGCCTGATCCTCTGGTCGGTGGCGTTCCACCGCAAGAAGAGCGATGAGCTGCCGCGCCAGGTCGCCTACAACCTGCCGCTGGAGATCGTCCTGGTCGTCGTGCCGACGATCATCGTCGCCGTGCTGTTCTACTTCACCGCGGTGACGCAGAACTACGTCATCCGGGAGACCGACGACCCCGACGTGACCGTCGACGTCATCGGGTTCCAGTGGAACTGGGAGTTCCGCTACCCGGAGTACAAGCTGGAGGACAACGCCGAGCTGCCGGTGAGCACCGTCGGCACGTCCGGCGAGATCCCCCTGCTGGTGCTGCCGCAGGGTCGCTCGATCCGGTTCAACCTGGAGTCGACGGACGTCATCCACTCGTTCTTCGTGCCGGAGTTCCACTTCAAGCGGGACGTGTTCCCGGAGCCGAAGAAGAACAACCAGGACAACTCGTTCGAGATCGAGCGGATCGACCGGACGGGCTCGTTCGTCGGCCGCTGCGCCGAGCTGTGCGGCACCTACCACGCGGTGATGAACTTCGAGGTCAGGGCCCTGGAGCAGGGTGACTTCGACCGGTACATGGACCTGCGGAAGCAGACCAACGAGGCGACCGGCCAGCCGTACACGGCGGCCGAGGCGCTGACCGAACTGGACTGCGGCGAGCTGTGCACGCCGTACGCCGTGACCACCAAGCCCTTCGACACCGACCGCGACGTCCGCGAGGCGTCCGGCGGCGGGAACTAGGAGGACGCCGCGATGAAGGTCGAAGCACGCATTTTCGACTTGGTGATGGCGTTCTCGTTCCTGATGGCCGTCGTGTACGGCTACTGGACGTGGGCGGACACCGGCTTCGTCGAGCCCACCGGCACGGTGGCGCTCGCGCTGACCGGCGGCCTGGCGCTGATCGTGGGCACGTACTTCCGGTTCGTCGCCCGGCGCATCGAGGTGCGCCCGGAGGACAACGCGGACGCCGAGGTCAGCGACGGCGCCGGTGAGCTGGGCTTCTTCAGCCCCGGCAGCTACTGGCCGATCGGCCTGGCCGCCGCGGCGGCGCTGGCGGGCATCGCGCTGGCGTTCTGGCACGTGTGGATGCTGGTGATCGCGGTCGTGCTGGTGCTGATCGCGGTCGGCGGCCTGGTGTTCGAGTACCACACGGGGCCGAGCCACGACTGAGGTCTCTCGTCCGAAGAGGGCCGTCACCCGAACGGGGTGGCGGCCCTCTTCGTCGTTCGCGCCCGGCGCTCAGGCCGCCTGCGTGTTCTGGTAGCTGTCCACGTACTCCTGCCCGGACAGCTCCAGGATCCGGTAGACGACCTCGTCGGTGACCGCGCGGAGCACCGGCAGCGACTCCTGGAGGCCCGCGTAGCGGTCGAAGCGCAGCGGCTCGCCGAACCGGACGGTCACGGGCCGGACCCGGGGCAGCCGCGCGTCCACCGGCTGGACCTCGTCGGTGCCGATCAGCCCGACCGGGACGACCGGCGCGCCGGACTCCAGGGCCAGGCGCGCGACGCCCGTGCGCCCGCGGTGCAGGCGGCCGTCCAGCGACCGCGTGCCCTCCGGGTAGATGGCGAACGCCCCGCCGTCCTCCAGGACGGCCTTGGCGGTGTCCAGCGAGGCCCTGGCGGCCCGGCCGAGGCCGCGGCGCACGGGGACGTGGCCCAGGGAGCCGAAGAAGTAGCGGGAGAGCGCGCCCTTCACGCCCTTGCCCTCGAAGTACTCGGCCTTGGCGAGGAAGGACACGCGACGCGGCACCACCATGGGGATGACGATGCTGTCGATGAACGAGAGGTGGTTCGGCGCCAGGATGACCGGGCCGGTCGCGGGGAGGTTCTCCAGGCCTTCGACCGAGGGCCGGTAGATCAGGCGCGCCGTGGGCGCCACCACGCGCTTCATCACCGTGTAGAGCATGTGCTCAGCATGGACCCAGCCCGTCTGACCGGGGCGAAAAGGTGTTCCGCGTCTCGCGCGCGGGGTGTGGCCGCCGGTGCGCGGTGGTAACACCGGGCCGAGCGTCACCGACGATCCGGTGACACCGCCGGCCCCGACTGCGAGGTCCCGATCCGTCGTGCGGCTCTACCTGTGGTTACGCGCCCTGCTGTACGGGGCCTGGAGCTTCCTCAGGGGCAACGCCCTGCTCCTCGTGATCTGCTCGCTGGGCACCCTGCTCCTGCTGCGGGAGGTGCTGGGCTCCCTCGCCGACCTGCTCCAGGTGCTCCAGGCCGGCGGGTGGCCCCTCCTGCTCGTCGTGCCGGTCCTCACGGTGGGGCTGGCGCTGCTGCTGAAGCAGCTCGTGCCCGGGAACGGCCCCCGCGGGCGGCGGCGGCGCAGGCCCCCGGTCGACCGGCGGCAGGTCGCGGCGGGGGTGGTGCTGCTCCTCCTCGGCGCCGCCCTCACGGCGCCGCACGCCCTCCGGGTCGCGGCCTCCTCGACCGCGCCGCCCGTCGCCGCGCCCGAGCCCTCCCCGGCGCCGACCGCGGAGCCCTCCCCGGCGCCGTCCCCGACCCCGTCCGGGGTGGCGGTGCCCAGGGGGTCCTGCCCCCTCCCGGACCCCACGGACCCGGCGCTGCCCGCCGTCGAGGTCAGGGTGGTCTACTGGTGCCACGGCGAGGTGCTGACCCCGGGCGGGGTCGATCCCCTCAACTACCAGATCAAGGTCCGGCCCAGGCTGGTCAACAACACCACCGGGCCGATGTCGGTGTCCATCGGCAACCCCAGCGCCATCCGGCTGCTGGTGGAGGGCCCGCAGGTCGATCAGCGCTGGTCACCGCCGCCGCTGACGGCCGGTGGTGGCGACCGGCCGCTGCTGGTGGAGTGCGACGGCAAGAAGTTCTGGGGCATCCCGCCGAACCTGCCCCGCGACGCCGTGCTCGTCGGCGACGCGTACTCGGGGTTCGCGACGTCCTGGCAGCACACGACCCTGGAGCCCGGCCAGGTGGCCTTCTCGCCGCTGCGGTCCACCGCCGGGGGAGCCCCCGTCCAGGAGGGGAACCTGGTGTTCCAGGTGCCGCTGGAGGACCAGGAGGCCGTGATCTACGGCTTGGCGGTCGTCGACCCGGAGCGGGGCAACGCGGTGCGCGGCCTCGCCCGGTTCGACGAGGACTGGGGTCGGAAGCTGCACCCGGCGGCGTTCTAGCGGGTGTTCCGGCGCGGGCCGTGCCGGGCGGGCCGTGCCGGGCGGGGGGTACCCCGCCCGGGGCTCCAGGAGCCCGGCGTCACCCTCGGGACCAGCGTCCCAGGAGCCCCGTGTCGCCCTCAGGAGCCCAGTGTCGCCTTCAGCTCCGTCGACCGGGCCGCCCACCGCCGCAGCAGGTCCGCCGCCGCGCCGGAGTCGATCGCCTCGCCGGCCCGCCCCAGCGCCGCCACCAGGTCCGCCTCCAGGTCGCCGGACAGCCCGCCGTGGGCCGCGATCGCGCCGGCCGCGTTGAGCACCACCGCGTCGCGCACCGCGCCCGGCTTCCCGCTCACCAGCTCCCGCACGACCTCGGCGTTCACCGACGCGTCCCCGCCCTTGAGGTCCTCGGGCAGCGCCGGCGGCACGCCCAGCCGCGACGGGTCGATCCGGTCCCGCCGCACCTCGCCGCCGTCGACCACCCACACCGCGGTCGTGGTCGTGGTGGTGATCTCGTCCAGGCCGTCGTCGCCGCGCACGACCAGCGCCGTGCTGCCGCGGCGCGCCAGGACGCCGGCGATGAGCGGCGCCGCGTTCTCCCGCGCGCACCCGATCAGGCCCACGCGGGGCTGCGCCGGGTTCGTCAGCGGCCCGAGCAGGTTGAACACCGTCGGGATGCCGATCTCCCGGCGGGGCGCGCCCGCGTGCCGGAAACCGGGGTGGAACACCGGCGCGAAGCAGAACCCGATGCCCAGCTCGGACACGGTCTGCTGCACGCCCAGCGGCGGCAGGTCGATGGCCACGCCCAGCGCCTCCAGCACGTCCGCCGTCCCGCACTGGGACGACGCCGCGCGGTTGCCGTGCTTGACCACCGGCACCCCGGCGGAGGCGGCGACCAACGTCGCCATCGTCGAGATGTTCACCGAGCCCGAGTGGTCACCGCCCGTGCCGACGATGTCCGCCGCCCGGCCGGGCACCTCGAACCGCCGGGCGTGGTGCAGCATCATCTTGGCGAGGCCGTCGACCTCCTCGGGCGTCTCGCCCTTCGCGCGCAGCGCCACCGCGAAGCCCGCCACCTGCGCCGGGGTCGCCGCCCCGGTCATGACCTGGTCCATCGCCCACGACGTGTCCTCCTCGGACAGGTCGGTGCCGGCGATGAGCTGGTTCAGCAGTAACGGCCAGGTGCGCTCCACGGCGATCAACCGCGCACGACCGGCAGCGCCGACGAGCGCAGCACCTCGGCCACGGTCTCGGCGGCGGCCAGCGGGTCGAGCGGGTGCACGAGCACCGCGTCCGCCTGCGACCACGTCGCCAGCCACCGGTCGTCCTTGCGGCGCACCGCGACCACGATCGGGGGGCAGTCGGTGATCTCGTTCTTCAGCTGCCGCGACAACCCCATGCCGCCGGTCGGCTGCGCCTCGCCGTCGAGGATCGCGAGGTCGACGCCACCGTTGTCCACCTCGTACAGGACGTCGGCGATGGTCCCCACCTCGACGTACTCGACGCGGCCCAGGTCCGGCGCCGGCCGGCGGCCCACGGCGGTGATGATCGTCTCACGCACCTCGGGGCGGTGGCTGAACACCAGGATCCGGGTCTTCTGCGTGCTCATCTCGCGTCCTCCGGCGGGTCGGGTGCCAGGTGACGGAGATGTTATCCGGCTAACCCGCTGTGACCTGAAGCGCATCCCACCCGATCCAGTCGCCGCCCAGCCGCTGCGCCAGCCCGGCCATCCTGGCCCGTTCCTGCGCGCAGTGCAGCGCGTCCAGCCGCTGCACCCGCAGGGCGTGCACGCGGTCGCCCACGCGCAGCTCCCAGCCGTCCGGGGTGAGCAGCTCGCGGGCGCGTTCGACCTGGTCAGGGGGCAGTTCGAGGTGGTGCCGCAGCACGGCGGGCTCGTCGGCGCGCCACCCGGGCGACCGCGCCAGCGCCGCCGAGTCGGCCTCCGCGAGGTCGAACGCCTCCACGACCACCACCAGTCCGGGTGAATCGATCCGCAGTGCCGGTTCACCCCCGCCGCGCAGCCGTTCGCGCAACCGGCTCAACAACCCCATGACCGCACCCACCCGCCCGTGTGACCCAGATGACCAGCGCACCCGCCCGGACCCGATGGGCGGGGCGAAAACCTGCAAGCAATAATGCGTCGTGTGACAACGGCAGCGCCCTCAATCGGCCAGCGCGTGCACTCGCTGAACCGCCCGAACATGGTCAGCGTCGGCACGATCGTGTGGCTGTCCAGTGAGCTCATGTTCTTCGCGGGGCTCTTCGCCATGTTCTTCACGGTGAAGGCCCAGAACGAGGGTCCGTGGCCCCCGCCGCCCACGCACCTGAACGTGCCCTACGCCCTGGTGTTCACCACCATCCTGGTGGCGTCCTCGTTCACCTGCCAGTGGGGCGTGTTCGCGGCCGAGCGGGGTGACGTCTTCGGGCTGCGCCGCTGGTACCTCCTGACGCTGATCATGGGCGCGATCTTCGTGGGCGGCCAGGCGTACGAGTACGTCCA
Organism: Actinosynnema sp. NPDC059797; assembly: GCF_042732085.1. Classification (NCBI taxonomy): domain Bacteria; kingdom Bacillati; phylum Actinomycetota; class Actinomycetes; order Pseudonocardiales; family Pseudonocardiaceae; genus Actinosynnema; species Actinosynnema sp. NPDC059797. The sequence goes on along the minus strand of NZ_JBHWIE010000089.1, from coordinate 4,113 downwards.
GCTGGTCGAGCACGGCACCACCATCCCCGGCTCGGCCTACGGCACGGTCTTCTACCTGACGACCGGCTTCCACGGCCTGCACGTGATCGGCGGTCTGATCGCGTTCGGCTACCTGCTGGTCCGCACGAAGCTGAGCAAGTTCACGCCCGCGCAGGCGACCTCCGCGATCGTCGTGTCCTACTACTGGCACTTCGTCGACGTCGTCTGGATCGGCTTGTTCGCCGTCATCTACATCGTGCCCTGACCAGCAAGAACCCCGAACTCACACCAGCAAGGGTTGCCGCACACATGACCACCAACACCACACGGGCCCGGAAGCGCAGCACCAAGCTGCGCAGGCGGATCTCGGGCCTGCTCGCGCTGGGCTTCGCGCTGCTGTCCGCGGGCTTCCTGTTCAGCGCCCTGGCGCCGCAGCCGCAGACCGCGGTGGCACAGGACGACCCGGCGCAGGTGCGACTGGGCGAGCAGCTCTACAACAACACCTGCATCAGCTGCCACGGCAAGAACCTCGACGGCGTCGAGGGGCGCGGCCCGAGCCTGATCGGCGTGGGTGACGCCGCCGTGTACTTCCAGGTCTCGTCCGGCCGCATGCCGCTCGCGCGGCAGGAGGCGCAGGGCCTGCGCAAGCCCACCAAGTTCACCCCCGAGCAGATCGACGCGCTCGGCGCGTTCATCCAGTCCCGGGGCGGCGGCCCCCAGACCCCCGAGGAGACCGGCGCCGACCTGCGCGGCGAGGACCCGGCCCGGGGCGGCGAGCTGTTCCGCCTGAACTGCGCGGCGTGCCACAACTTCACCGGTCGCGGCGGGGCGCTGTCGTCCGGCAAGTTCGCACCCGAGCTGGAGGGCGTGACCGAGGCGCAGATCTACACCGCGATGCTCTCGGGCCCGCAGAACATGCCGAAGTTCTCCGACCGGCAGCTCACGCCGGAGGAGAAGCAGGACATCATCGCTTACATCAAGTCGGTGTCCGACGGGAACAACAACCCCGGCGGCGCCCCCCTCGGCGGCCTCGGGCCGGTATCGGAGGGTCTGATCGCGTTCATCGTGGGTATCGCCGCCCTGATCGGCGTGACCCTCTGGATCGGAGCCAAGGCATGAGCGGCGAGAAGCCGACCAACCTGCCCAGCGAGGCGGAACTCGCCGGGATGAGCAGGGACGAGCTGGTCAAGCTCGGCACCAACATGGACGGCGTGGAGATCGTCCACTACGAGGAGCGGTGGCCGGTCAAGGGCACGCGCGCCGAGAAGCGCGCCGAGCGCCTGGTCGCCCTGTGGTTCCTGATCTCCGCGCTCTCGGGCATCGCGTTCCTCGTCGCCTTCATCTGGTGGCCGTGGAAGTACGAGACCCCGCGCACGGACGCGCACTTCCTGTACAGCCTGTACACGCCGATCATCGGTCTCACCCTGGGCCTGGCCGTCACGGCGCTGGGCGTGGGCGCGCTGCTGTACACGAAGAAGTTCATCCCCGAGGAGCTGGCCGTCCAGCAGCGCCACGACGGCGGCTCGGCCGAGGTGGACAAGGCGACCGTGCTGGCCGAGCTGGCCGACGCGGGCAACCGCAGCACCATCGCCCGCCGGTCGCTGATCAAGCGCACCGCGGGCCTGGGCGCCGGCGTGTTCGGCATCGGCGTGGCGGCGCTGCCGCTGGGCAGCCTCATCCGCGACCCGTGGAAGGACAGCGACAACAAGGACTCGCTGTGGCACACGGGCTGGAAGTCGGAGAACGGCGAGAAGGTCTACCTGCGCAACTACACGGGCGACCCGCACGAGGTGCAGCTCGTCCGCCCGGAGGACCTGGACGCCGGCGGTTACATGACCGTCTTCCCGTTCCGCGAGTCCGAGCGCGACGACGAGCACGCGCTCATCATGGCGACCAAGCGGGTCGACAACCCGGTCCTGCTGCTGCGCTTCCGCCCCGGTCAGCCCATCGTCAAGCGGGCCGGCCAGGAGGACTTCAACTACGGCGACATCTACGCCTACTCGAAGATCTGCACCCACCTGGGCTGCCCGGCGTCGCTGTACGAGCAGCAGACCGGTCTGCTGCTGTGCCCGTGCCACCAGTCGCAGTTCGACGTCTTCCACTACGGCAAGCCGCGCTTCGGCCCGGCGACCCGCGCCCTTCCCCAGCTTCCGATCACGGTGGACGAGGACGGATACTTGATTGCCCGCAGCGACTTCATCGAGGCTGTGGGTCCGGCGTTCTGGGAGCGTAAGTCATGAGCGGCATCACCACGCCGACGAAGCGGCAAGGGGCGGCTGCCCGGGTGGCGGGTGGCGCCGCGAAGTGGGCTGACGACCGCTTCCACATGGCCTCGGGCATGCGGAAGCAGCTGAACAAGGTCTTCCCGACCCACTGGTCCTTCCTGCTGGGCGAGATCGCCCTCTACAGCTTCATCATCCTGCTGCTGTCCGGCACGTACCTGACGTTGTTCTTCGATCCCTCCATGGAGGAGATCATCTACGACGGGACGTTCCAGAACCTGCAGGGCATCCCGATGTCCCGCGCGTACGAGTCGACCCTGGAGATCTCGTTCGACGTGCGCGGCGGCCTGTTCGTGCGGCAGGTCCACCACTGGGCGGCCCTGCTGTTCATGGGCGCGATCGTCGTCCACATGTTCCGGATCTTCTTCACGGGCGCGTTCCGCCGCCCGCGTGAGATCAACTGGGTCATCGGCATCGTGCTGTTCATGCTGGGCGCGATCGAGGGCTTCCTCGGCTACTCGCTGCCCGACGACCTGCTGTCCGGCACCGGCCTGCGGGTGATGGCGGCCCTCCTGCTGTCGATCCCGGTCATCGGCACCTGGCTGAACTGGGCCATCTTCGGCGGCGAGTTCCCGGGCACCGAGATCATCCCGCGGTTCTACACGCTGCACATCCTGGTCATCCCGGCCATCATCCTGGCCCTGGTCGCGGCGCACCTGGCGCTGGTCTGGTACCAGAAGCACACCCAGTTCCCAGGCGTGGGCCGCAAGGAGACCAACGTCGTCGGCGTGCGCATCATGCCGGTGTTCGCGGCCAAGGGCGGCGGCTTCTTCGCCATCGTCGTGGGCTTCACCGCGATCATGGGCGGCGTGTTCCAGATCAACCCGATCTGGAACCTCGGCCCGTACAACGCGGCGCAGGTCTCGGCGGGCTCCCAGCCCGACTGGTACATGGGCTGGACCGACGGCCTGGTCCGCATCTGGCCCGCGTGGGAGCTGTACCTGGGCAACTACACGGTGCCCGAGCCGTTCCTGCCGTTCATGCTGGGCCTGCCGCTGCTGACCGGCATCGCCGCGGCGTACCCGTGGATCGAGCGGAAGCTGACCAAGGACTACGCGCACCACAACCTGCTCCAGCGCCCGCGCGACGTGCCGGTCCGCACCTCGCTGGGCGCCATGGCCATCACGTACTTCATGGTGCTGCTGGTCATGGGCGCGAACGACATCTTCGCGTACAAGTTCGACGTGTCGCTGAACGCGACGACGTGGATGGGCCGCATCGGCCTGCTGGTGCTGCCGCCGCTGGCGTACTTCCTCACCTACCGGCTCTGCATCGGCCTCCAGCGGGCCGACCGCGAGGTGCTGGAGCACGGTGTGGAGACCGGCATCATCAAGCGCCTGCCGCACGGCGAGTTCATCGAGGTCCACCAGCCGCTGGGCCCGGTGGACGACCACGGCCACCCGCTGCCGCTGGAGTACCAGGCCGCGCCGGTGCCGAAGAAGATGAACAAGCTGGGGTCGGCCGGGCACCCGGTGCCGGGCAGCTTCCTGACCCCGGACCCGCAGGAGGAGACGGCGGCGCTGGCCCGTGCGCGGGCCGAGCGGGGCGTCTCGGCGAACGACGCGCTGAGCGGCGAGAACGCGTCCGCGGCCGAGCTGGCCGGCAAGCCGGCGCAGCCCGAAGCCTGACCTGACGCACAAGGGCCCGGCACCCCCGGTGGGTGCCGGGCCCTCAGCCATCCACCCCGCGAGTCGTACGTCCAGGCCGACCGTGTCGTACGTTCAGGACCCCCGAATTCAACGCTCAGGTACCCCTGCGCAGGCCCGCGGGGGGTCGCGAACGTTTAATTGGGGGGTGCTGGGGGTTGGTCCCAGTGGTGCTGGGCGTACGACTCGCGAGGTCTGGGCGTAAC